>NZ_JABUMQ010000139.1:0-26757 GCF_013336645.1 Myxococcus sp. CA039A
GTACGGTGCCGGGATAGGTGCACACGCCCCCGCCCCACCGCCAGCAGATCCGTCCGTGCCCCTGTGGTCTGGTGGACGGAGAAGACCGCCGGTGAGTCCCAGCCCACGCCCGGTGTCAAACCCACGGAGGGACCGCCGGGGCACCAGGTCGGGAGCAGGAGGGGGATGTCGGGGTGATTCAGGGCCATGACGCTCGTTGGAGAACATACCAGTGCTCTCCGACGTGCGGGGCAGCAGGCTTCATGACAGGTCGGGTTCCGGGCATCCGGGCCGGCCAGGCGGGGGGGTCAGGGGGTGCCGGCGCTGGTGCGCTCGAGCAGGGCGCCGGCCCAGGTGAGGCCGCTGCCGACGACGCTGAGCACCACCGCGTCGCCCAGGGAGGCGTCGTCCCAGTGCTCGCTCAGCACGCCTGGAGCCCCGGCCGCGCCGGTGTTGCCCCGGAGGTGGACGTTGAAGCGGTGGCGGGACTCGGGCACCTCGCAGCGGCGCTGGACGGCCTCCAGCATGCGCAGGTTGGCCTGGTGGCCAATGAAGGTGACGTCCTCGTTGCCCTTGCCGGGGTGCTGGGCCAGGTAGTGGGCGCGCAAATCCAGGAACGTCTCGCCCGCGCGGCGGATGGCGAACTTCTGCACCTCCGCGCCGTGCTGGGTGAAGTGGCCGATGCGCGGCACCCGCACCTTGTCCGCGCCCGACGGGTCTCCCGCCAGCCGCGTCTCGGTGATTCGCCACCGCCCGGGCACGCGAGGAGAGAGCACCGCCGCCGCCGAGCCGTCCCCCCACAGCACCGCGCTGGAGCGGTCCGTGTAGTCGACGACGCGCGTGGAGTTGTCCATGTTCACCACGAGCACGTACTCCGGCAGGCGCTCCGGCCGCATCCCCGTGAGGAAGTGCAGCTGCGTGCAGAACGAGGAGCAGGCGCTCTGGAGGTCCACCGCCGGAGCGTCGATGCCCAGCACCTGCGCCACGCGGTTGGACTCGGCGGGGATGCACTCGTCCGGACTGCAGCCGCCCGCGACGACGAGGCCGATGTCGGACGGCTTCAGCCCCGCGCGCTCGAGCGCCATCCGCGCCGCCCGCGCCCCGGTCTCCGCGTTGCTGAAGAGGGCCGCCTCTTGAGCGGCCCGCACGTCCCGGTTGCGCGTCTCCCGCAGGTACTCCAGCGGCAGCACCGTGTGACGGGAGCGGATGCCCACCCGCTCCAGAATCCACGCGTCCGAGGTCTCGAGCCCCAGCTCCTCGAGGAAGGCGTTGGTCAGGAGGTTGGGCGGATGGAAGTGGCCGAGCGCGTGCAGGAACATGTGAACCCTCTAACCACGAACCCTGCCCATTCTCTGTCAGCGCCCTGTCACGCCTTCGCCACTCCGCGGAGCAACCAGCCATTCATGCGGCGCGCCGGACTATTCCCGTCACACCTTCGCCACGCCGCTGACGCGCCGTGTCGTCACTTCTTCGGCGGGGGTGGCAAGACCTTGGTGGTGAGCACAAGGCGCGAGTCGCCCTTGCCCGTGACGCGCATGCCCAGTTCGAACAGCTCCGGAGTCGGGGTGAGCTTCAGGGGGCCGGCCATGGAGAAGCTGGTGAGCACGGTGCCGGCGGCCAGGATGTTCATCGTTCCCTGGTAGGTGACGGACATCGCCACGGGGCTCTCCTCGTCCGCGGGGACCTCCAGCGTGGTGGACACCGTGAAGACGCCCACGGGCCCGCGCGCCTCGTGGCGAATCTCCGAGAGCTGGATGCGGGTGTCCTTGAACACCACCCCGTCGTCGCCGCCGCCTTTCTGGAGGCTGTCCTGGAACGCCTTGGCGACGCGCTCCACGCTGTCGCCAATCTTGAGCGGCGCTTCGGGGAAGGCGGCGACGATGGGGTCCTCCTCGCCCAGCCCTTCCAGGTCTGAGACCACCATCTCCCGCACCTGCTTCGTCACGGCCATGCCATCGAGGTCCGTCACCGCGATGCGCCCCTTCTTGAACTCCCCCAGGTAGCTCTTGCCGCTGACGGCGGCCACCTCGCGCGTCTCCTTGCCGTTGCCGTCCTTCGTCACGTCCTGCACTTCGCCGTAGGCAATCTTCCGCTGGGTGACGATGCGCCCCTTCGCCGCGAGCGTGGTGAGGACCTGGTTCTGGACCATCGCGCTCTTCAGCGAGATGGACTCCGGCTCCATCTCCGGCGCGGTGACGGAGAACTCCTGCGTCATCTCCATGCGAAGCCGCTGCTCCTCGGACTCCCCCACCACGGCGTCCTTCTTGGTGAAGCGAATCGTCCGGCCCTGCTCGTCCCCGTCGCCCTTCACCTCGTCGCCCTGGGCTCCCAGCGAAACGGACGACAGCGACATCACCGCGACAACGACCCACGACCACATTCGGCGCATTTGTTCCCCTCTCGCCGCAATCCTTTCATGTGCTTGCCGCCACCGTCAGCCCTGAAACCGCAGAGCGAAACGCGGCGCTGACAGGCATTGGCGCTCTCATGGGCGATGTAGAGTGCCGCGCATGAGCGCGACGGCTACGTCCCGGGTCCACTTCCGTACGTGCAACCTGTGCGAGGCCATGTGCGGCCTGCGCATCGAGCTGGAGGGCGAGAAAATCACCGCCATCCGAGGAGACGACGAGGACCCGTTCAGTCGGGGCCACGTGTGTCCCAAGGCGCTGGCGCTGAAGGACTTGCATGAGGACCCGGACCGGTTGCGCCATCCGATGCGTCGCACGGCGACGGGCTGGGAGCGCGTGTCGTGGGATGACGCGCTCGACGAGGCGGCCAAACGCATCCACGCCGTGCAGAAGGAGCACGGCCGCGACGCGGTGGCCTCGTACCTGGGCAACCCCAACGTGCACAACCTGGGCAACATGGTGTTCGGCCCGGAGCTGGTGCGCGCGCTGCGCTCACGCAACCGCTTCTCCGCCACGTCGGTGGACCAGCTCCCCCACCAGCTCGTGTCGTACTTCATGTTCGGCCACCAGCTCCTCACGCCCATCCCGGACCTGGACCGCACGCAATACCTGCTCGTCATGGGCGCCAACCCGCTCGCGTCCAACGGCAGCCTGATGACGGCGCCCGACATCCGCGCCCGGCTGCGCGCGATTCAGCAGCGCGGCGGCAAGCTCATCGTCGTGGACCCGCGCCGCACGGAGTCGGCCGCCATCGCCGACAGCCACATCTTCATCCGCCCCGGCACGGACGCGCTCGCGCTGCTGGCGCTGCTGCACGTCGTGCTCGTGGAGAACATGCCGCGCGCAAGCCACCTGGCCGCGCACCTGGAGGGCCTGGAGGCCGTGCGAGAGCTTGCGCGCGACTTCCCGCCCGAGCGGGTGGCGCCCCATACCGGAGTGCCCGCCGAAACGCTGCGCGGAATCGCCCGCGACTTCCTCTCCACCGAGCAGGCCGTCTGCTACGGGCGCATGGGCCTGTCCACCCAGCCGTTCGGCTCGCTGTGCCAGTGGCTCATCAACGTCCTCAACACGGTGACGGGCAACCTGGACCGTCAGGGCGGCGCCATGTTCACCCAGCCCGCGTTCGACGTCGTCGGCGGGCCCAAGGCGATGGCGCTCGGACGCGGCAGCTACGGCCGCTGGAAGAGCCGCGTGCGCGGGCTGCCGGAGGTCGGCGGAGAGCTGCCCGCCGCCGTGCTCGCCGAGGAGATGCTCACTCCCGGCGAAGGCCGCATCCGCGCGCTCGTCACCATGGCCGGCAACCCCGTGCTCTCCACGCCCAACGGTCCGCAGTTGGAGCGCGCGCTGGAGGGCCTGGACTTCATGGTGAGCCTGGACCCGTACCTCAACGAGACGACGCGCCACGCAAACCTCATCCTCCCACCCGTCTCCCCACTGGAGCGCGGCCACTACGACGTGGCCTTCCACGTGCTGTCGGTGCGCAACACCGCCAAGTACTCGCCGCCTCTCTTCCAGCCCGGGCCGGAGGGACGTCAGGACTGGCAGGTCGTCCTGGCGCTCCAGCACCGCCTGGAGAACCTGCGCCGGGGCCGGCCCTCGCTGCGGCAGACCTTGAAGTACCAGGCCCTCACGCGGATGGGACCGGAGCGGGTGCTGGATATCGGCCTGCGCATGGGGCCCTACGGTGCCCGCTTCCATCCGCTGCGCGACGGCCTGTCATTGGCGAAGCTGCGCGCGTCCCCGCACGGCGTGGACCTGGGCCCGCTCCAACCGTGTCTGCTCGGCCGGCTCCAGACGAAGGACCGGCGCATCCAGCTGGCGCCCGCGCCGCTGATGGCGGACGTGCGCCGCCTGCGGGAGACCTTCCCGGAGGGCGCCGCCTGTGAGCCGCGCGACGGAGAGCTGCTGCTCATCGGCCGGCGACACCTGCGCGACAACAACTCCTGGATGCACAACGTGGCGGGGCTGGTGAAGGGCAAGCCGCGCTGCACGTTGATGGTGCACCCGGAGGATGCCTCGCGGCTGGGCCTCGTCGACGGAGTGGCCGCCGTCGTCACCTCGCGCGTGGGCGAAGTGACGGTGCCGGTGGCTGTGACGGACGACGTCATGCGAGGCGTGGTGAGCCTGCCGCACGGCTACGGCCACCGCCGTCAGGGCACGGGCCAGCGCATCGCCGCCGAGCACGCGGGCATCAGTCAGAACGACCTGACGGATGACCGCGCCGTGGACCTGCTCAGCGGCAACGCCGCCTTCAACGGTACACCGGTGAAGGTGAAGCCGGCCGAGGTGCCGGGCGCACCCGCCACACCAGCGGCGTGAGCGCGCCGGCCGCGACGAAGACGAGCTGCACCAGATGGCTCAGCAGTGCCACCGACATGGCTCGCGCGGTGGTGGTGTCCAACACGCCCGCCGCCAGCGCGAAGGCGCCGTCGCTGACGCCCAGTTGCCCGGGCACCAGAGAGCCCACCGCCAGCGCGCAGAGGTAGAGACCTTGCGAGAAGAGGGCCTGCACCAGCGACGTGTCGATGCCCACCGCGTGCGTCAGCACCGCGTACTGCGCCACCTGCAGCGTGCGGCTGCCCAGGAAGGCCAGCACGGGGCCCCAGGGCAGCAGGGTGCCGTGACAGGCCGTCACACGGAACTGTTCCGTGTGGTGGGCCCAGCGCTGGGAGCGGCGCGCGAGCCACGCACAGGGCTTGCGTGCGCGCATGCACGCGCGCAGGCCGGTGGAGGCCACCACCAGCACCACGCCATGGCCCAGCATGGCCAGGGTGAAGGCGGACCAGCCCGTCAGCAGGAAGGACGCCACGGCGCAGGGAAAGGAGATGAGCCCTCCCGCCGCCAGCGAGGCCGCCTGCGACGTGGCCGCCGCCGCGGTGGCCGTGGCGCCTCCCATGTGGGGCGACAGCAGCGCCGCCTTGGTCGCCTCCGCCGCCGCGCGGCCCGCGGGCGCCATGCTGGACACCGCCGTGCCGATGAGCTGCGCGCGCGCCAGCACCTTCAGCGGGACGTGCTCCGCCCTGGCGCCATAGGAGGCGCGCGTCGCGAGCGCGTCCATGCCCTGACGTCCCAGCTCCAGCAGCGCCACCCACGGCAGCCAGGGCGCGGCGGCCAGCAGCACCCCGCCCAGCTCCTGGGGCCCTGCCTTTCGCACCAGCAGCGCCAGCATCCCCAGTCCGGCCACCGCGAAGACGGGCCGCAGCAGCCCCGTCACCTTTCGTCGCCAGGACCCCGACACCGAAGGCACCGCCATCGCGGCATCCATCGGTCGGCCGAGGGTCATTTCCCCGCGCGCGTTGCTCACCGTCGCCTCCTCACCATCCCTGCGCCCCGAGTCACCGTGGAAGGTGGACAGCCCCCCACGGGATGGCGAGGGCCGTCCGCCGCACGGCGGCCACCTCCCTCTTCCCGAGTCAGCCGGTGGACATCCGAGCCTGGTCCCCCCACCCCGGAGCACCGGTTGCCCGAGCGACGCGGAGTGCGTGCTCGGCTCCGGCGCCGAAGGTCGCTAGGGTGAGGGCCCGATTTCCCGCGCGCACACGGAGCAACACATGAAAGCGGTCCGGTTTTCGAAGTTCGGGCACCCGTTGAAAGTGGTGGAGGTGGTGGAGGAGCCCGACGCGGAGCTGAAGTCGGGTGAGGTCCGCATCGAAGTGTTGGCCGCGCCCATCAATCCCTCGGACGTGCTCACCCTCTCCGGACAGTACGGCTCGCTGCCCAAGCTGCCGGCGGTGCCGGGCAACGAGGGCGTGGGCCGCGTGGTGGAGGTGAAGGACTCCTCGGCGGTGAAGGTGGGAGACGTCGTCTTCCTGCCGCTGGGCTCGGGGACATGGCGCACCCACCTGGTCGCCCCCGCCGAGGGACTGACGCCGGTGCCCAAGGGCACGGACGTGAAGCAGGCGTCCATGCTGTTCGTCAACCCGCCCACCGCGGACATCATGCTGCGCGAGTTCGTCACCCTCCAGTCCGGAGACTGGGTGCTCCAGAACGCGGCCAACTCCGCGGTGGGCCGCTACCTCATCACCCTGGCGAAGCAGGCTGGCTACAAGACGCTCAACGTCGTGCGCCGCGAGGAGCTGGCGCCGGAGCTGCTCGCGCTGGGCGCGGATGTCGTGCTCACGGACACGGACGATTTGCCGGAGCGGGTGCGCGCGGCGACGGGCGGCGCGAAGGTGCGGCTGGCCATCGATGGCGTGGGCGGCGACTCCACGCGGCGGCTCGGCGACTCGCTCGCCACCGGTGGCACGGTGGTCAACTACGGCGTCATGAGCGGCAAGGGCCCCAAGCTGTCGGCGGCGGCCACCATCTTCAAGGACGTCACCCTGCGCGGCTTCTGGCTGGTGCTGTGGTTGAAGCGCGCCGAGCGCGAGCACCAGCGCGAGACCTACGCCCGGCTGTCGAAGCTCCTGGCGGACGGCACGCTGAAGACGGCGGTGGAAGGCACCTTCTCGCTGGACGCCATCCAGGAAGCCCTGGCGCGCGCCATGGAAGGTGGACGGGGCGGCAAGGTGCTGCTCACGCCCAACGGTCCGGTTTGATTCCAACTCGCAGCCCTGAAAGGCACACGACGATGAAACGCGTGGAAGGCAAGGTGGCACTCATCACCGGCGCGGCGGGGGGCCTTGGCAGCGCGTCCGCGCGGATGCTGGCGCGCGAGGGCGCGAAGGTCGTGGTGACGGACCGCGCGAGCCAGGAGGCGCTCGGGCGCGAAGTGGCCGCGTCCCTGGGCGAGGGCAAGGGTCTGTTCCTCCCGCTGGACGTCACCCGCGAGGAGGACTGGATTCGCGCCATCGACACGACGCTGGAGCAGTTCGGCCGGCTGGACGTGCTCGTCAACAACGCGGGCCTGGGCATCCCCAAGGACGTGGAGAACCTCTCCCTGGAGGAGTGGCGGCTGGTGCACGCGGTCAACCTGGACGGCACGTTCCTGGGCTGCAAACACGGCATCCGCGCCATGCGCCAGTGTGGCGCCAGGGGCTCCATCATCAACATCTCCTCGCTGGCGGGCCTCATCGGCGTGCCCACCCTGCCCGCCTATGGCAGCGCCAAGGGCGCCGTGCGCATGTTCACCAAGTCGGTGGCGCTGCACTGCGCGCAGCAGGGCTACGGCATCCGCTGCAACTCCATCCACCCCACCTTCGTCGAGACGACCATGGTGAAGGCGCTGATGGAAGCCAGCGGGATGCCCGACAAGGCGCGCGAGGGCATGCGGCGCAGCATCCCCCTGGGGCACCTGGGCGAGCCGGACGACATCGCCCACGCCGTCGTGTACCTCGCGTCCGACGAGTCGAAGCTGATGACGGGCTCGGAGTTCGTCCTCGACGGCGGCTCCTCCGCGCAGTAGCGGAGGCTTCGAGCCGGGTGACTGGCGGCGCTCAGTTCCAGGGCGCCGTCAGCAGCTGCGCGAAGCGCACGCTCAGCTCCGGGCGCCGCATCATCGCTTGTATCCAGGCCTGCGCCTCCGTGCTCCAGTCGGCAATCGACAGGCCGCGCGCCTCGAAGACCTCCAGCGAGTTGCCACACACGCTCATCGCCTTGAGCACCCGCGCGTACTCCAGCAGCGTGCCCAGCGTCGCCCCGGGGAGGATGACCTCCGTGTCCAGGTCCTGTGCATCCACCCGGGGGCTGGACTGGAACCACCGCTCCGGGGACATGGGCGTTCCCATCTGGGCCACCGCGCTCATCAGCCGCGCGCGGTGCGCTTCCTGCTCCTGCCGGATGCGGTCGGCCTCGAGCTGGGCCAGCTCCATCTGCCGCTGCTGGTCCCTGCGTCGGGACTCCTCCACGCGCCGCCTCAGCTCGTCCTGGCGCCGACGCTCCTCCTCGTCCCGCCGACGCTCCAGGTACTCGCCCATCATCTTCACGTCGACGTGGATGTCCTCCAGCAGGTCCCGGTGGTAGCTGGACTCGGCCTCCGCGACGGGCGCCTCGCGCACGCGCCGCTCGAAGTCCGGGAGCCACGCCATGAAGCGCTCCACGTCGGGGATGAGGAAGTCGTGCCCCTGGCGCAGCGCATTGTTGAGCGGCGCGGACGCGGAGGACACCGCGTGCGAGGTGGAGCGCGGCCACGCATCCACCCGCGCCTCCGCGGCCGCCCAGACGAAGGGGAGCCGCTCGGCCAGCGTCTGGGCGGAGACGTCACCCAACAGCCACCCCACCAGCCCCGGGAGCTGGAGCTGCGAGTCCGCGCGCCACCACGTCTCGAAGGTGGCGATGGCGTCCGGCTCCGCCGCGAGCTGGCGCTCCCACAGCTCCTGTCGCCAGGGCGTGAAGGCGGCCAGCAGCTCCGCGCGCTCGCTGGGGTGGCACTGGAAGCGCAGCCACACGGCGTCGATGAGCTCCTCGCGCCCGGAGATGCCGCTCCAGGAGCGCACCGCCTTCGCCAGCGGGGCCAGCACCGCCGCGCGCGCGGGCCGCTCCCACGCCGCCATCAGCAGCCGCGCCGAGCGGCCTCGCCCCAGCTCCGGCGCCAGGCGGTCCAGCCGCCCCGGCAGCGACACCAGCAGGTCCAGCAGCTCTTTCGCGCACGCGGCGTCCCGCGCCCACGAGTGCACCAGCGTCAGCTCCTCCACATCGCCCAGCGCGAGGAGGCTCGTGAAGGCGCCCGCCCTCACCAGCTCCGCGCGCTCGGAGGAGGGCGCGACGCGGAGCGCTCGAACGGCGGCGTCATGAAACGCGCGCGCGGCCGGCGTGGCCCGGGCCTCGCGCTCCTCGGTGGCCCACTCCAGCCACCGCATCACGTTGCGCGCGGGCCACGTGCCCAGCGTGTCGCGAGCCCACGCCCCCCAGCGGGCCTGGACCTCCGGTGACAGGCGCTCGAAGGGCATGTTGCGGGCCCAGGACTGCACCGCGTCCGCGAGCGCGTCCGGCTCCCGCGCGCTGACGGCGAGCACCGCGTCCAGCACCTCCAGCGTGGGCGGTGAAGGCAGTCGTCGCAGCACATCCCGGACGAAGGCCGCGTCTCCCGTCTCGCGGAGGCGCTCGAGCAGCGCCGACGAGCCGAGCGACGCCAGCGCCCCCCGCGCCTCCGTCACCACCTCCGCGTCCTCCGAGTCCAGCGCGGCGAGCAGCCCCGGCTCGTCCTGGAGCACGAGCGCGCACTCGAAGCGGAGGTCCTCGTCCGGAGAGCGCAGCCCCTCGCGCAGCGCGAAGAGCAGGTCCACTTCGGGCGGCTTGCCGGTGGCGCGCACCCAGGCCACCGCGGCGCGCGCGGTGTGCTCCGGGAAGCCCGCGAAGATGTCGCGCGCGTGGCGCTCGATGAACTCGCGCTGCTGCCGCTGCAACCGCGTGCGGCTCCACACCCGCCAGCGAGTCAGGGCAAGCGCGGCCTCCATCGCCGCGCGTCCCTCCTGGTACAGACAGGACAGGACGGTGGAGAACATGTCCCGCGTGTCCTGTCTCAGCTGGACCTTGGCGAGCGCCGCGAGCTGGCGGACCTCGGGAGCCTGGCTGCGCTGGAACATCGCCGCCAGAAAGTCCTCGTCATCCTCATCGGAGGA
Source organism: Myxococcus sp. CA039A (assembly GCF_013336645.1). NCBI lineage: Bacteria > Pseudomonadati > Myxococcota > Myxococcia > Myxococcales > Myxococcaceae > Myxococcus > Myxococcus sp. CA039A. Next base: position 9,887 of record NZ_JABUMQ010000139.1, read on the forward strand.
GGATTCAGGGATGGGCGGCTGGGTCCACGGGAGCTGTTCGGCCCAGCGGTCCTCGGCGTCCTCCGCGAAGTCCGGCAGCGTCAGGAAGGGCTGGCACTCGCGCACGTCCGCGACGACGCGCAGCACGTCCGCCCACCGCGCGGCGTACTGGGACTCCAACTGCCAGGACAGGGAGGGCTCCAGCGCCTCCAGTCGCCCCACCACCGAGAAGCGGTCCACGCCCGCGTGCAGCAGCATGCGCGCGGCGCCGTAGTGCTCGGGCGGCACCGGGCCGCACGCGCAGCTGGGACACCGGATGCCGGGCGTGTTGAAGCGGGTGCAGCCCGGACACCGCACCCGCGTGCCACGGAGGGCACCGTTCTCCCACGGAAGGGCCATGCCCCCTGTCTACAACGTCCCGGTGCCGCCGCGCCCGCCTGGACTCACCGGCTCAGGGAGGACACCCCCCATCCGGCCGGATGAGCAGGGCATACAGCCGCCGGACCCCGCTGTTGTCCTCGGCGGTGAAGAACGCATGGTCCTGGGAGCGCGTGAAACTCCTCGGGTTGGAGGAGAGCGGCCCAGGGGCGATTTCCGTCAGGGACACCGTGGAGATGCGCACCCCGTCGCCCACCCACGGCTCCGCGCCCCGGTTGCGAATGGACGCGCCGAAGAAGAGCAGGTCCTCGAGCGTCGTCAGCTCGCTCGGGAACGAGCTGCCCGCTCCGGCCTCCAGGTCTCCGAACAGGCGCGTGCGCTGCTCCGTGCCATCGCTGTCCCAGGGCTCCACGCCATAGACGCCGTCATTCGCGGCGAAGAAGAGCTGGTTGCCCAGCACCGCGAAGTGCTCGGGATACGAGCCCTCGGGTCCCGGGCGGATGTCCTCCACCCGCGTGGTGCCCGCGGGAGTGCCGTCGCTGCGCCACAGCTCCATGTCCTCGATGGCCATGTGCGGTGAGGCGCCGAACAGCAACTTCCCGTCCACCCCCGCCAGCTCTCCCACCATCCCGAACTGGCCCAGCATCACCGGCGTCGCGCCCGCGTCCGTCACCATCAACGTCCCGCTCCTGCCATGGGAGCCGCCGCCTCCGTGCACGCCGCCCTCGACGAAGAACAGCTTGCGGCCCACGGGCGTCAGCGGACTCGGGATGCCCTGGTCGCTCGGCGTGCGGAACACCTCCACGGCGCCGGGGCCGCCCTCCGAGCGCATCAGCAACGTGAAGGTGCTGAGCGCCGAGCGCAGGAAATACAGCGCGCCATCTCCCCCCTGGGTGAGCTGGGACGGAGACGAGTCCTCGATCCCCACCTCCAGGTCCTCCACCATGAAAGTGCCCGCGGACGTCCCGTCGCTGCGCCACAGCTCGCGCCCGTGCATCGGGTCTCCCGCCGTGAAGTAGAGCAGCCCCTTGAACGCGAACAGCTCGGTCGGAAACGAGCCCACCGCACCGGGCCAGATGTCCTTCACGCGCCGGGTGCCGTCGGCAGTGCCATCCGTCGCGAACAGCTCCCGCCCCGCCACCGGGTCCGTGGCGGCGAAGAACACCTGAGTCCCCACCCGCGTGAACCACCGGGGGTCCGAGCTCCCGCTTCCGACAACGAGGTCCTTCAGCAGTCGGGTCCCCGCTCCCGGCACGCCGTTGCTCACCCACGGCTCGCGACCTCGCACGCCGTCGTCCACGCTGAACACCAGGCCCGTCGGGCCGGGGGCCAGGGGTGGCGAGAACGGTGTCTCCTCCACCGCCGTGACACCCAGCGACACGGCGGTCCGCGAGCAGGCCTCCCAGGTGCTCACGAGCGGGGATGCGGCCTCCCCCGCTGGCTCCGACGAGCCCGGAGCAGAGGAACAACTCGCGAGCAGACACACCATCCCCAGGAAACGACGCCGGTACCTCATCGGGACTTCTCCTCCATCCGCGCGAGCCGACCGCGGGCGCCCTTTGAGGACACCGACGTCGAGACCTCCGCGCGAGCGTGAGACGAAGCCAATTCGCGCCGCGAGACAACGACCCTCCGGTGGGGGCGCCACGTCGCCCAAGCGGCACTGTTCGAGACGCGAGAACAGCTATGCACTTTGCGCCGCGCCCCTACGTTCTGCCTCCGCCATTGGAAAGCACTCACCGGAGCGCTCATGAAGCCCATCGGCCTCACCCTCTCGCCACGCGCGCATGCGGTCTGGTTCCTCGGCCTCGTGCTGCTGGCGACTTCAGCCCGCGCGCAGACCCCCGCGCAGGTCGGTCGCTGGTCCAGTGTCATGAACTGGCCCATCACCGCCACCCACCTGAGTCTGCTTCCCGACGGCAAGGTGATGTTCTTCGGCGAGTTCGAGGAGGGCGACCTGCCTCCCATGCGCTGGGACCCCACCACGGGGGCGCTCTCCACGTTTGCCTCCCCCGGCTACAACATCTTCTGCTCGGGCCACTCCTTCCTCTCGAACGGGAAGATGCTCGTCTCGGGGGGACACATCGCGAGCCACGTGGGGCTCGATGACGCGAGCCTCTTCGACTTCGCCACCAACACCTGGACGCGCCTGCCGGACATGAACAACGGGCGCTGGTACCCCACCAACACGACCCTCTCCAACGGAGACGTGGTGGTCACCTCCGGAGAAATCGCGGGGCCCGGCGACATCAACCAGATTCCCCAGCGCTTCATCGCGGGCACCAACACCTGGAGGACGCTGACCAGCGCGCAGAAGAACTTCCCCTACTACCCGAAGATGTTCCTCGCGCCCAACGGGCGGCTCTTCTACGCGGGCTCCCTGCGCCTCTCGCTGTGGTTGGACCCCAACGGCAATGGCGCCTGGACCAACGGGCCGCAGAGCCTCTTCGGCGGCCGCAACTACGGCCCCGCCGTGTACATGGACGGCAAGGTGCTCATCATCGGCGGCAGCGAGCCGCCCACCGCCACCATGGAACAGATAGACCTCACCGCCGCCACGCCCGCCTGGCAGTACCGGGCCGCGATGAGCATCCGACGACGCCAGCACAACGCGGTGCTCCTGCCGGACGGCACCGTGCTCGTCCTCGGTGGCAGCAGCGGTCCCGGCTTCGACTCGGCCGACTTCCCCGTCTATCACGCGGAGGTCTACAACCCGGCCACCAACACCTGGACCTCGCTGGCGAGCAACGTCCGCTACCGCGGCTATCACTCCACCGCCCTGCTGCTGCCGGACGGACGCGTGCTGTCCGCGGGAGGACGCCTTGAGCGCACCGCGGAAATCTACTCTCCGCCCTATCTCTTCAAGGGCGCGCGCCCCGTCGTCACCGCGGCCCCCACCACCGCCCTGCCGGCGAGCACCTTCACCATCACCACGCCCGACGCGGCCAACATCTCCCGCGTGTCCCTCATCGCGCTCAGCTCGGTGACGCACACGTTCGACATGAACCAGCGGCTGCTCACGCTCAACTTCACACGCAACACGGGCAGTCTCACCGTCACCACGCCCGCCAACCGCAACCTCGCGCCGCCCGGCTACTACCAGCTCTTCATCGTGAACAACGCGGGCGTGCCCTCGTATGGCCGCAGGCTGCGCATCCCTCCGCCCTGATTCATGGAAGGATGCACATCGCATGAAGAGCGACTGCCCCATCTGCCCACAACCTGCCCCCACGCTGCGCGTCATCGACCTGCGAGGTGTCTCCGTCGACACCTGCACCCGCTGTCACGGCCACTGGCTGGACGCGGGTGAGTTGGAACGGCTGGCACCAGGATGGAGGACGGAGGCCGTCCTGGCGGCCCTGCCGACGGCGACCCGGCGTTGTCGCCACACGCGACACCATGTTTCAGTGACACATGAGCTGTGCGGGCTGTGTGGCGCACCCGCCGCGCGCTGTCCGTCCTGCGCGCAGTTCCTCTCCCAGGTCCGCACGGAGGTGTGCTCCGTCGACCTGTGTGGGAGCTGCCATGGCCTGTGGCTGGATGCGAATGAACTCAAGGCGTTGATCGACTGGCACCAGCGCTCCAAGCGTTCACTCGTGGTGGGCGCGGCGGTGGTGGGCACGGCGGCGGCAGCGGCGGCGGCGGCGGCGCTGTCCCAGGTGACGGCGGGCAGCCCCGAGCGCTCCCGGGCCGCCGAGGTCCTGACGGCCTCACTGGAGCGGGCGGGAGACGCGGCGGACGTGGTGGAAGTCGGAGAGATGCTGGTCGTCACGGTGGAGGCGGCCAGCGAGGGCCTGGGCTCCGCCGCCGGGGCGGCCGTGGAGGGAGCGAATGTGGTGGGAGAAGCGGTGGGTGGGTTGCTGGAGGTGGTGGCGGGGTTGTTCCATTGACCCACCTGCACATGGCTTCTGAATCCCCTATGCTCGTGACAGGCCCGTGAGACCCGCCGGATTGTGACGGGGGGAGTGCCGAAGATGAGCCAAGTGAGCACGAAGAGCATTCCAGCGGATGACCGTCGTCTGTTTCCCCGTCTCCAGGCGCCGCTGTATGCGCGCCCGGCCCGGCTGAAATTCGGCGACAAGCGGCAGGTGCTCGACGCGAGCCTGGGAGGCGTGCGCATCTACTCCGACGAGCAGTACGCCGAGGGCGCCCAGCTTGAGGTGGACCTGTTTCCGGGAGACGGCTCCACGCTGGAATGTCGCGCGCGCGTGGCGTGGCTGCGCAAGCTCCCCAAGGACGCGGTGGCCCGGTTCGAAGTAGGCCTCGCGTTCACGGACGTCTCCCCGGAGACGCTGGAGCGTCTCAAGTCCGTGCTCGTCGCCGAAGAAGACTGAGCCCCTGAAGGCTCACGTCCGTCCGGCGACGTCGTCCCACAGGGCGCGCAGCTCCTGTTCCAGTCCGGGCACGGAGGAGGCGCGCAGGCTGCCTCCGCCGCGAAAGAGCGACAGCCCCTCGAAGAAGGCCATCAGAAGGGCCGCGCGTCGCTCCCGTCGGGCGGGAGTGAGGTCGGGCGCGAGCTCGCGCAAAAGCTCGACGATGCCCTCGCGATAGCCCGCGTAGAAGACGCCCAGCGCTTCGGCCACCATGGTGTCCCGCGCGGCCAGGGCCCACAGCTCCGCGAAGAGCTGGAAGTGTTGGGGTGACTCCTGGTCCTCCAACAGGGCCTCCAGCGCATGCCGTGAGCGCTTCACCGGGTCCTGCCCTCCTCCTTCCATGCGCTCGCGCACCCGGCGGATGGCCGTCTCCAGGTAGCGCGCGAGCAGCGCGCGCACCACGTCCTGCTTGGTGGGGAAGTAGTACTGGAGATTGCCCAGGCTCAGCCCCGCGCGCTGGGCCACGCCGCGCAGGCTCAGCCCCGCGTAGCCGTCCTCCACCAGCACCTCCATGGCCGCGTCCAGGATGCTCTCCACGCGCTCGTGGCCCTTGGCATGGACCGCCGTGCCCTCTCGCGGCTTCGCGGAGGGGAGCTTCCCGGGGGACTTGCTCACGCGTGGGGGCATCAGGCCGCCTTCCTCGTCGGCACCTCGGCGGAGGACGCTACCTCATCGAGCCGCACGGTGACGCCGCACGCGCGCAGCGTGGCCAGCATCTGCTCGGGCCTCGGCTCGTGCTCCGGGAACCACACGCCGGAGGACGGAGGAGGCGCGCCATCCAGGCCCAGGAGTCGCTCGACGCCGAGCAGCGCGCCCACCGCAGTCAGGTGCGCCTGACCCTTCGGGTCCACCACCTCGATGCGGGTGCGGCCATGCTCGCCCTCGAGGTCCGCGAGCCACGCGGCCTCGCCGCCCGTGCCGCTCGTCGCCAGCAGCGCCCGGCGCAGCGGCGTCAGTCGGGGATGCTGGAGCAGACGCAGGATGCCCAGTCGCTGGAGCACCACCAGCGACCACGTCGCCGAGCCCGAGTCGAACCCCAACCGGGTCGCCACGCCGCGCGCGCCCAGCACCATGGGCAGCGTCGCCTGCTCGGGCGTGTCGAGCCGGAACACCCGCGTGCTCCTTCCATCCGAGAACGTCACGCGCCGCCCGTCCGTCAGGGGCAGCACCTGGCGCTCCTGGCCGCGCTCCGTCACGTCGAAGGACAGCCCCAGCCGGTCCATGTACTCCAGGGAGTCCGGCCCCGCCTCGTCCGCGAGCGCGAAGCGGATGCCCACGTCCACGTGCTCCAGCCGACCCAGGCGTCGCGCGGCCATCGCCACCAGTCGCGGCACCAGCCCCGCCATCCACGCCGAGCCCAGCATCACCGGCCCCCGAGGAGGCGTGCCCGACAGCCGCAGCACCGCGGCTCGCACCCGCGACGTCCACCGGGTGATGTCCAGCACGGGAATGCCGTCGCGCGCCGCCGACATCAGCAGGTGGTCCTCCGGGTCATTGACCAGCGACACCACGGCCCGAGGCTTCACGCCCAGCGCCGCCAGGGGCGAGGGCGCGCGGATATCCAGCGCCACACCCTCGGCTCCACCCAACTGCGCGGCCAGCTCCCGCGCGGGCTCCAGCCTCCGACCGGCGATGACGAGCGGCAACCCGGAATGACGCTCCCTCAACAGGCGGGCGAGCCGGGCGCCCACCACTCCGTAGCCCCCCACCAGCACGACACTTCCCTCGGACACCATGGCGACTCCCACGCTCGGGCACGGAGTGTTTCCGCCCCATGGGAATAAATATAGGTCACGTGACCTAAATTTCACGACAATCGCCCGGGAGGCCCTTCCGGGGGTGCGGAGGGACTCGAAGCTCGACGCACCCGCGGCGCGACGCCCGTGGCGAAGCCGGGCACGCTCCTCCCCCTCCACGGGCCCTCGCGGGTCGCTCTGGACATGGCGTGAATGCGCGACGACATGCGCAGCCGCTGCTCCCCTTCTTCTCCGGGGGTCTTCGAGCGCGCTCTTGCAGCCACGAGTCGCGCACGTCGGCGGGCCGGGCGTTGTGCTCCAGCCTCGTTTGGCCCAGGCTGACCGGGTGAGTCTGGCCCCGCGGTCACCCCTCCCCGAGACATCCCGACGCGCGGGCTTCGCGCACCTCGCCTTCGAGCGCTCGGGCCCACGCACCGTGGTGAGCAAGGCGCTGGCGCACAGCCCGCTGCGCCTGCTCACCCCGCGCAACCACGGCCACGCCGCGTGGGCCTACACCAGCTCGTTCGGTGGTGGCCTCGTGGATGGAGACCACCTCTCGCTCGAGGTGGACGTGGCGCCCGGTGCCACCGCGTGGCTGTCCTCCCAGGGAGCCAACCGCGTCTATCGCTCGCCCTCCGGCTGTCGTAGCGACGTGTCCGCCCGCGTGAGTGAGGACGCCCTGCTCGCCTGGGTGCCAGACCCCACCGCGTGTTTCACTGGCGCGCGATACAGCCAGACCCTCGCGTTCCAGCTCGCGCCTGGCGCATCGCTCGTCCTCGCGGACCTCGTCACCTCCGGACGCAGCGCCCGGGGCGAGCGCTGGGCGTTCTCGCACTACGCCTCCACCCTGCGCGTCCACGTGGGCGAGCGCGCCATTATCGACGAGCGCTGGCTGTTGGACCCCAGCCACGGGACGCTCCCGGAGCGCCTGGGCCGCTTCGAGGCCATGGCCACCCTCCTCCTCGTCGGCCCCGCGCTGGCCACCGCGCGCGAGGCACTGCACGCCCGAGTCACCTCGCTCCCCGTCACCTCGCGCGCCTCCCTCATCCCCTCCTCCAGCCCGTTGGGCACCCACGGCCTGCTCGTGCGCGCCGCCGCCGTGTCCGTGGAGGAGCTGGTGCGCACCACCCGCGACTGGCTCTCCTTCCTCCCGGCGCTGCTCGGGGACGACCCCTGGGCCCGCCGCGTCTGAGCCCCCTCCCTGGCGACGCCCGACACGTTGCACTACTGTTGACGCGTCAAGTCATGGCGCCCTCGGGCCCCTGGGAGTTGGTCTCGTGCACCTGTCCCCTCGCGACGTCGACAAGCTGTTGCTGCATCAGGCGGGCTTCCTGGCCCAGAAGCGGCTCGCCCGAGGGGTGCGGCTGAGCTACCCGGAGGCTGTCGCCCTCATCGCCACGCAGTTGCTGGAGTTCATCCGTGACGGCCGCAGCGTCGCCGAGCTGATGGACCTGGGGCGGCGATTCCTGGGGCGCGCGCAGGTGATGGAGGGCGTGCCGGAGATGCTCGCGGAGGTGCAGGTGGAGGGCACCTTCCCGGACGGCTCCAAGCTGGTGACGGTGCACCACCCGGTGGTGGCCGAGCATGGGGATTTGGAGCTGGCACTGTATGGCAGCTTCCTCCCCGTGCCTTCGCTGGAGCGTTTCAGCGCGCCGGTGTCCACGTCGGATGGAGTGCCCGGTGAGGTGCGCGTGCTGCCCGGCGACATCGAACTCAACGCGGGCCGCGACACCATCTCCCTCACCGTGACGCACCTGGGGGACCGCCCCATCCAGGTGGGCAGCCACTACCCCTTCTTCGAGACGAACCGCGCGCTCGCCTTCGACCGCGAGAAGGCCTACGGCCGGCGCCTCGACATCCCCGCGGGCACGGCGGTGCGCTTCGAGCCGGGTGAGCGCAAGACGGTGCAGTTGGTGGCCATCGCGGGCGAGCAGGTGGTGCGCGGCGGCAACGCGTTGGGCAGCGGCAAGGTGTCCGCCGAGAATCGCGAGCGCGGAATGGAAGCGGTCCGTGCGCAAGGCTTCGGCCATGAAGAGGAGCGCGAATGAGTCGGAAGATGGACCGGCGCCACTACGCGGACATGTTCGGGCCCACCACCGGAGACAAGGTGCGGCTGGGCGACACGGGGCTGTGGGCGGAGGTGGAGCGTGACGCCACCGTCTACGGAGACGAGTGCAAGTTCGGCGGAGGCAAGGTGCTGCGCGAGGGCATGGGCCAGCGCGCGGGGGCCGGCGACGCGGATGCGCTGGACGTGGTCCTCACCAACGCGCTCATCCTCGACTGGACGGGCATCTACAAGGCGGACATCGGAATCAAGGCGGGCCGCATCGTCGGCATCGGCAAGGCGGGCAACCCGGACATCATGGCCGGGGTGACGCCGGGCATGGTGGTGGGCGTCACCACCGAGGCCATCTCCGCGGAGGGGCACCTCGTCACGGCGGGCGGGCTGGACACACATATCCACTTCATCTGCCCGCAGCAGGCGGACGAGGCGCTCGCCAGCGGCATCACCACGTGGGTGGGCGGAGGCACGGGCCCCGCGACGGGGACGAAGGCGACCACGTGTACGCCGGGCATCTGGAATCTCCAGCGGATGCTCCAGGCCACGGACACGATTCCGCTCAACATCGGCCTCACGGGCAAGGGCAACACGTCCATGCCGGAGGGTCTGGTCGACCAGATTCGCGCGGGCGCCATCGGCCTGAAGCTGCACGAGGACTGGGGCACCACACCCGCGGCCATCGACACGTGCCTCACCGTGGCCGAGGACGAGGACATCCAGGTCACCATCCACACGGACACGCTCAACGAGTCGGGCTACGTGGATGACTCGCTCGCGGCAATCAAGGGCCGCACCATCCACACGTACCACTCCGAGGGCGCGGGTGGCGGCCATGCGCCGGACATCATCCGCGTGTGCGGTGTGGACAACGTGTTGCCCTCGTCCACCAACCCCACGCGGCCGTACACGGTGAACACGCTGGACGAGCACCTCGACATGCTCATGGTCTGCCATCACCTGGACCGTGAGATTCCCGAGGACGTGGCCTTCGCCGAGAGCCGCATCCGGGGCGAGACGATTGCCGCCGAGGACATCCTTCATGACCTGGGCGCCATCAGCATCATGTCCTCGGACAGCCAGGCCATGGGGCGCGTGGGCGAGGTCATCTGTCGTACGTGGCAGACGGCGCACAAGATGCGCGAGCAGCGTGGACGGCTGAGTCAGGAAGCCGGCGACAACGACAACCTGCGCATCCGGCGGTACGTGGCGAAGTACACCATCAACCCGGCCATCGCCCATGGGCTGTCGCACGAGGTCGGTTCGGTGGAGGTGGGGAAGCTCGCGGACCTGGTGCTGTGGCGGCCGGCCTTCTTCGGCATCCGTCCGGAGCTGGTCATCAAGGGCGGCTTCATCGCGTGGGGACAAATGGGGGACGCGAACGCCTCCATTCCGACGCCACAGCCGTATTTGATGCGGCCCATGTTCGGGGCGCGAGGACGCGCGCTCGGGGCCACCAGCGTGGTGTTCGTCTCTCCGCGTGCGTTGGCGGAAGGGACGACGCGCGAGCTGGGGTTGATGAAGCGGGTGGTCGCGGTGAAGCGGTGTCGGGGGTTGAGCAAGCGGGACATGCGGCTCAACGACGCGCTGCCGGTCATCACGGTGGACCCGGAGACGTACGAGGTGCGGGCGGACGGAGAGCTGTTGCGGTGTGAGGCCGCGGTGAAGCTGCCGCTGGCGCAGCGCTACTCGTTGTTCTGACCGGGAGCCGCGCGCCATGGGCTCTTCCTGGAAGGTGCTTCAGCTCGCGGACTCGGGGTTTCCCACGGGAGGCTTCGCGCACTCGGGGGGACTGGAGGCGGCGGTGCAGGCGGGCGAGGTGCGTGGGGCGCCGGAGCTGCGCCGCTTCGCGCGGGAGCTGCTGTGGCAGGCGGGGTACGGGGCACTTCCGTTGTTGAGCGCGGCGCATCGCGAGCCGTCGCGATTGCCGGAGCTGGACGCGCGCACGGAGGCGTTCCTCACGAGCCATGTGGCGCACCGGGCGAGCCGCACACAGGGGCGAGCATTCCTGGACACGTGCGCGCGCATCTTCCCGGGGCCGGTGGGGCCGCTGCGTGAGGCAGCGCGGGCGGCGGGGCTGGGCTTCCACCATGCGCCGGTGTTCGGGGCGGTGTTGAACGTGCTGGAGGTGGAGCTGTCGGAGGCGCAGCGGCTGCATCTGTCGCTGACGTTGAGAGGCACGCTGTCGGCGGCGGTGCGGCTGGGCATCATCGGCACGCACGAGTCGCACCAGCTCCAGCATCAGGCGACGTCATTGTTGGACACGGTGTTGGAGCGATGCGCGGGGCTGGGGTTGGAGGAGCTGGCGCAGCCCTCACCGCTGTTGGACTTGCTGGGTTCCACGCACGACCGGCTCTATTCGAGACTCTTCCTGTCCTGAGGTGAAGCGCACATGCACGACGATGACCACCGCGGCCATGGCCATGACGACGAGCACGACCACACGCATGAGGAGTGGGACCATCCGGGCCACTTCGAGGAGCGGGAGGAGCCGAAGAAGCGTGACTACCAGTCGCGGGCCTTCACCATCGGCATCGGTGGGCCGGTGGGGAGTGGGAAGACGGCGCTGGTGCTGGCGCTGTGCCGCAGGCTGCGCGAGCGCTACCGGCTGGGCGTGGTGACGAATGACATCTTCACGAAGGAGGACGCGGAGTTCCTGGTCCGCAACCACGCGCTGTCTCCGGAGCGAATCAAGGCGGTGGAGACGGGAGGGTGTCCGCACGCGGCGATTCGCGAGGACATCAGCCACAACCTGCTGGCGCTGGAGCAGTTGATGGAGGAGCTGACGCCGGAGCTGCTGATTGTGGAGAGCGGTGGCGACAACCTGGCGGCGCAGTACAGCCGGGAGCTGGCGGACTACACGGTGTATGTCATTGATGTTGCGGGCGGGGACAAGGTGCCGCGCAAGGGTGGGCCGGGCATCACCCAGTCGGACCTGCTCATCATCAACAAGACGGACCTGGCGCCGCACGTGGGCGCGGACCTGGGTGTGATGGAGCGCGACGCGAAGAAGATGCGCGGCAGCGGGCCGTTCGTCTTCACCCAAGTCACGAAGGACGTGGGCCTGGACGAAGTCATCGAGCACCTGCTCACGGCGTGGAAGCAGCGCACCGGCGCCCGCGCACCCTGACCGCCTCGCGGTCTTCAACGGTGCCTCCCACTGTCATTGATTGGGAGGCGCTGTCGCTGCGACTCACATCAGGGTGTCGCCATCCACTTGGAGAATCACCGGACGATTCTCACGGTCCGCGGGGTCATAGGCCACATCCAACACCGTGCCGGGCACCAGCCGGAGGATGAGCTCACGCCCGTGCACCAAACGCACCTGCTCCACGAGCCAGTCCTTGCCCGGCTCCCCTTCGTGCATCAGGAGCCGCAGGTGCATGGTGGCCTCGTCGCCCGCGAACATGGAATCGTATGTGACTTCGCGCAACGTGGCCTTCACCCGTCGGCCATGGGTGAGGATCCAGTTCCGCCGGTGTCGCTGCTGCCGGACCTTTCTGATGGCCAGCGCCCCAACAGCGATGACCAGCAAACTCGAGCCGGCCCAGGCCCACGGATGAGGATGATCAAACATGGCGCCCCTTCGAATGATGCGCCAGGGATACTCCCACCCACGCCATCAACACCGCCAGGACAAAGCGCCGCGCGTGGTGACTCGGCCCGATGGGCGACCCATTTCATGCGGAAACCCCAAGGACGATGGGTCCCCATGACGCGCGACCTGGGCCATATCGGTCCCAGCAGGCCACCTCGTTCCGGACCTCACACCCATGACCTCTCCTTCGCCTCTCGTTCACCTCGCGCGATGTGCCCTGCTCGGAACGCTGCTCTTGCTCACGGCCTGTGGCGACGAGGAGGACCCGTCCCCCGGTGACGCTGACGACGCGGGAGTCCAGGGGCGCGACGCGGGGCGCGATGGTGGGATGGATGCGGGGGGCGACGCCGGAACCGACGCGGGTCCTCCCATCGAGGTGCCCTCGATTCCCGCGCAGACGGTGACGGTGGGCGGGCAGACCTACGTTGCCTACCAACGCGCCGGAGACACGTTCCGCATCGTCTGTCAGGTCCCCTGCCCCATCGAGGAGCCGTACATCTTCGCCCGCTACGAGGGCTTCCGCGCGGTGAAGGACGACCTGCTGTCACTTACGGGCGTCGATGTGGTGCCGAAGATGACGCCGGTGGATATCCACCTCGCCTCGGACAGCGTGTGCGGGAGTCCAGGGAACCGCGCGGGCGCGGCGTTCATGAACACCACACCGGAGGGCCCCGGGCCCGGGTCGAACGTCTGCCTCTGGGAGCTGGAGGCTTCACACGTGCAGCCCCCCAGCGTCCCGCGTCCTTTGACGGTGGAGAACGCGCTGGCCCGCGAGAACCAGGTGCTGGTGGCACACGAGTACGCGCACGTCGTGTTCTTCCTGCGCCATGAGCTCTCGCACGAATGGTTCGTGCGCGCGATCTCCTACCGCGTCGGAGGAGAAGCGCGGAGCCTGTGTGATGCGACGAACGAGCTGCTCGCGCCCACGGCCTGGAACCTGTGCCAGCAGCATGGGCTCGACTATCCGCATCTCGCGGAGAGCGTGCGACGAATCGACACACTGTGGTCGAGCGGACAAGGCGTGGAGGTGCTCTACCCGGGCGTTCCGCTCGCCACGTCCATGTATCAGTACCACCGCATCCTGGATGGGCTCGCGGGCGAGGACACCTTCACCGGCCTGACGGATGCGGGCGAGCTGCGTCCAAATCAGTGCGGTGACTCCGCGCGCTTCACACCGGCAGGGGGAATCGTCTCCATGTACGGAGGGCGGGTTCGCTGGGAGCTTCCATCAGGGGCCGTGGCCTCGGAGCTTCAAGTCGAGCCTGGAAGCTGGCGCTCGGGCATGGTGGTGCCCTCCGGATGGTCGACGTTCGCTGGGGCGCACAACTACTCCTTCATGCCGGGCGAGCAGTCGCTCCAGAAGCCGGTCCGACTGACCGTGCGCTACGAGCCGAGCCTCATGCCCGCTGGCGCTTCCGAGGCTTCCCTCACGCTCTACTGGAAGCCCGACACGAGCTTCGCGCAAGAGGTCCCTGGCGCACAGGTGGACACGGTGACTCATACCGTGAGCGGCAGCGTGTCGCGGTTGGGGCGCTACATCGTCGCGCCGCGCTGACTTGAAGTTCGGGTGTTACGCTCCCGGGCATCATGTCTTCGACCACGACGGGCTTCTGGGGCCCGAGCACTTCGACGGTGGACTGGTGCGAGACGAACTACCAGCACCTGTTCCACATCGGAGAGCTGTTCAACTCGGCGTCCAGTCTCATCCTGGTCCTCACGGGCGTGCTGGGCGTCGTGCTGCACCGACGCGTGTTGGAGCGGCGGTTCCTCCTCGCCTTCGCGTTGCTCGCGCTGGTGGGCGTGGGCAGCACGGCGTTCCACATGACGCTGCGCCGCGAGCACCAGATGCTGGACGAATTGCCGATGCTCTATCTGGCCATCGTCATCGTCTACATCCTGCTGGAGGACCGGCCGGAGCGACGGTTCGGGAGTTGGTTCCCGTGGGCGCTGTTCGGCCACGCGGTGCTCGTGACGTACCTGACGGCGTTCACCCGGGGCGCGGTGCAGTTCTTCCTCTTCCAGGTGAGCTTCGCGTCGCTGGAGTTCTTCGCGCTGGGCCGGACGTACTTCCTCCAGCGACGCAGTCCAGACGTGGCCACGAAGCGGCTGTTCCAGCTCGGCATCGGGGCCTATGCGCTCGCGATTGTCTTGTGGGTGAGCGACATCCAGTTCTGCCCCACGCTCAACGAGACACTGCCCGCGCGAGGCATCCCCAATCCCCAGTTCCACGCGTGGTGGCACGTGCTCGTAGCCTTCGGGTTCAACGCGCTCCTGCTCGTCATCGCGCGGGAGCGGTTGAGGACGCTGGGGCAGGAGTCCCAGCTTCGGGCCGTGCTCGGAGTGATTCCGCGAGTGCTGTTGCCCTCGCGGCTCGGGGAGCAGGTGACACCGCCCTCGTCACGGGACGGAGCAAATCCCACCTGACGAAAAGGAGCGCGCCTTGAGCGAGGTCGCGGTGGCACGCACCGCATCGCGACCCCGCACCGCTACTTCTTCTTCGGAGCCGGAGGCGCGGGAGCCGGCGCGGGCTTCGCAGGCGCCTGCGTCTGGATGCGCTTCACCACCTCATCCATGAGGTCGTTCGGAATCGGAATGGACAGGTTGTACTGGGCAATCTTCCAGGTGCCGCCATCCTTCACCAGCACACCACTGCCCCGGCTGGGTCCCAGGTTCGGCGTGTCCAGCGTCTCGTCGAACCACGCGACCGCGCCGTCCTTCGACACGGTGATGTGGCGGGAGACCGCCTTGAAACTCCACGCCTTGCCCTTGGAGAAGTACGGCTTCGACCAGGCGCGGAACTCGTCGCGCGTCCACCGCTCCGTGGCGTCCGTGCCCATGTAGACGGCGTCCGGCGTGAAGTACCCGAAGTAGCGCGCTTCGTCCGCCTGGGCGGCGGCCTTGTGCCAGTCATCCAGCACGGTGGTGATGGCGGCCTTGGGGTCCGTGGCGGTTCCCGTCACGGGAGCGGAGGCGAGCACGAACAACAACAGGGAGACAGTGGACACGCGAGGCGACCTCGTTGAAGAGAAGTTCGCGGTATGAAGCGGCACGGCCCACCCCCAGGTCAATACTCCGGGCCGGCCAGAAAGGCGTGAGTCGCGTGGTCCTCGAGAGCTTCCAGGTCGGTGAGGGGGATGTGCCCACGGTGCTGTTGCACGGTTTCCTTGGCACGGGACGCAACCTGCGCTCCCTGGCGATGGCGTGGAGCGCCGCGGACCCTCGGCGCCGCTTCCTGATGCCGGACCTCACCGGCCACGGCGCCTCTCCCGTCCCACCCCCGAGCGCCGACCTCTACACCCTCGCCCGCGACGTGCTCGACACCGCCCGCGCCCAGGGCTTCACCGGCGCGCTCGACTGGGTGGGCCACTCGCTGGGCGGACGTGTCTCCCTCGCCGCCAGCCTCCACGTCCCCGAGGCCGTCTCCCGCGTGTCGCTGCTCGACATCGCCCCCGGCCCCGTACCCTACGACTTGTCCGACAGCGGCATGGTGCTGGGCATCCTCCTCCAGGCCCCACCCCGCGCGCCGAACCGCAAGGAGATGCGAGCGACGCTCACCACCAAGGGACTGTCCGACGGACTCGCGGACTGGCTGGTGATGAACCTGGTGGCGGACGGCGACGGCGTGCGCTGGCGCTTCGACCGACAGGCCCTCGCGGAGCTGCACTCGCGCGTGAATGGCACGGACCTGTGGGCCGCGGTGGAGCGCAAGGACCGCCCCCCCATGCGCTGCATCCGGGGAGGCCGCTCGCGCTACGTCTCCGACGCGGAGGCCGCTCGCCTGGAGGCCGCGGGCTGCCCGGTGGCGACGCTCCCAGGCGCGGGCCACTTCGTCCACGTGGACGCGGCGAAGGAGCTGCTGGAGTGGCTGCTTCGCGACTGACGCCCGCGCGTCAGATGCGCACGCCCAGGAACAGGCCGGGCCACATGCGCGTGCCCGTGGGCCCGCGCCCCGTCTGCCACTGCGGCATCCACGTCATCCCCTTGTCCGGGTTGTCGTCCGGCGGCTTGTAGGCATTGAGCGACACACCGCCGAAGAGGGCGAAGCGCCGCTTCAACTCCCAGCCCACGCTGCCGCGCAGGCGATAGAGGTTGTTCTCCGTGCCTTCGCCGAAGAGCTTGGGCTGCCAGCCACCGATGGAGAGGTCGATGTCCGCGTAGTAGCGGTCCGAGTCACCAAAGGGCAGATGCACGCCCACGCCCAGCGACGTGACGGTGCGCCAGGAGTCGCCCTCCAGGTCCTTCATGCCGATGCTCGCGAGCACATGCACCGTGCGGCTGCCGTACTTCACGCCCACGGACAGCGGCGTGACTTCGTCGGACCAGATTTCGAAGGCGATGCGCCCCTTGCGCACCAGGCTGAGCAGGCCGATGGGCACCGACACATCATCGGCGATGTTGATGAACCCGAGCTGCACTCCGCTCACGTTGCCCGCGACGTTGATGATGCCCACCTGCGCGCCCGTCACACTGCCGGCCAGGTTGAAGACACCAATCTGCGCGCCCGTGAGGTTCTCCACCATGTTGACGCCGCCCACGAGCTGGAGCCCATGCATGTCCGCGTCAGAGCGGTTTCCCACCGCCGCGAGCTGGAACCCGGAGAACGAGCGCTCCGAGTAGTTGATGATGCCCGCCAACTGCCCGCCCGTCGCTCCACCGAAGGCGAGGTTGCCACCCGCCGCCAGTTGGAACCCCAGCGCCTCGCCGCCCGTGACGTTGGCGATGCCCGCCAACTGCACGCCCTCCATCGT
>NZ_JABUMQ010000013.1:0-66181 GCF_013336645.1 Myxococcus sp. CA039A
GGCTGGAGGTGGCCACGGAGGGGCCCCGGCGCTTCGGGTTGCGCAGGCACTTCCAACTGGCGCCGTGGACGCCCTACGTGGAGGTCCACTTCGCGGACGGCGTGGAGGCGTATGTGACGCCCGCCGGAGCGCGCCGCGTGGGGCTGGCCTTCCTGTGGGAAGACGGTGGCGTGGAGGGGCGGGTGGGCTTCGACACGCTGCTCGCGCGCTTCCCTCGGCTCCAGGAGCGACTGCTCGTCGCGTCGCCTGACTCGCAGGTGCGCGGCGCGGGGCCGCTGGCGCGGGTGGCGCGGGTGCGCGTGGCGGACCGCTTCGCGCTGGTGGGCGACGCGGCGGGCTACGTGGACGCGCTGACGGGCGAGGGCCTGTCCCTGGCCTTCGCGTGCGCGGAGTCGCTGGGGACGCTGCTGCCGGACGCGCTGACGAAGGGGGCGACGCGCCAGGTGCTGCGCCCCTACGAGCAGCGCTTCCAGCAGGTGTTCCGCAAGTACGCCTGGGCCACGCGCGCGCTGCTCATGCTGGCGCGAAGGCCCGGGTTGCGACGCCCCATCGTCCGGCTGCTGGGGCGAAGCCCGTGGATGTTCGAGAGAATCCTCCACGCCGTCGTGGCGTGACGGGCCCTACTTCGCCATCACCCACCCGACGAACAGCTCCACGGAGCGCTCCAGCAGGGGTTCAATGGAGTCGCTCCGGGTCTTCTTGCGCAGGGGCCCCTCGTTCCACAGCGAGGCGAGGCCGTGCACCCAGGCCCAGACGGTGAACGCGAGCGTGTCCATGTCCACCTTGCCGCCCGTGGTCTCCTTCGCCAGCTCCTGGAGCCGCCCGTAGGCGCGCATGCCCTCCGCGTGGAGGCTCGCGTACTTCTCCTCGTCCCCCCACTCCTGCCGGAACATGACGCGGTAGTGCGCGGGGTGCTCCACGGCGAAGCGCACGTAGCACCGGGCGAGCGCCCGCAGCTGGTTGTCCGTCCGGGGGGCTCGGATGCTGGACAGCGACTCGTCCATCCGCTGGTTGAGCGCCCGGTAGCCCTCTTCCGCCACCGCCGCCAGGAGCGCATCCTTGTCCCGGAAGTGGTGGTAGGGCGCCGCCGCCGTCACACCGGCCCGCCGGGCGACCTCGCGCAGGGACACCGCACCCACGTCCTCCGTCGCGATGAGCTTCAGCGTCGCGTCCACCAGGGCCTGGCGCAAATCTCCGTGGTGGTAGGCGCGCTTTCGCGGCGCCGCCGGTTTCTTCCCGACCCGAGTCGTCATCGCCCCTGCCCCCTTCCTGGAATGTCGTTCATCTTGACACTGCTGAGATTGCCTCTTATCTGAACAGTGATCATATAGACTGGGAGACGCGGGATGCGCGCATTCGTGACGGGTAGCACGGGCCTGTTGGGTAACAACGTGGTGCGGGCGTTGGTGGCGGGAGGACACACGGTGCGGGCGCTGGCCCGCTCGCCGTCGAAGGCGCGCCAGGTGCTGGGGGGCCTTGCGGGCGTGGAGGTGGTGGAAGGGGACATGCTGGACGTGAAGAGCTTCGCGGCCGCGCTGGAGGGATGTGACGTGGTCATCCACACGGCGGCCTACTTCCGTGAATACTACGCGCCCGGCGACCACTGGCCGAAGCTGTATGCCATCAACGTGAAGGCCACGGTGGAGCTTGCCGAGGAGGCCCACCGACGCGGGGTGAAGCGCTTCCTGGACATCAGCTCCTCGGGGACGGTGGGGACGAAGCCGGACGGCTCGGCCGGAGACGAGCAGACGCCGCCCGCACCCGTCGCCTCCTCGAACCTGTACTTCAAGAGCAAGGTGGAGTCGGAGCGGGAGCTGAATGCCTTCAGCGCGCGCTCGGGCCTGGAGGTGGTCTACATCCTGCCGGGGTGGATGTTCGGGCCGGGGGACGCGGGCCCCACGGGCTCGGGCCAGTTCGTGCTGGATTTCCTCGCGGGGAAGATGCCGGCGCTGCTCGACGGCGGCTCGTCGCTGGTGGACGCGCGCGACGTGGCCGAGGCCACGGTGGTGGCGGCACAGAAGGGCCGTGCGGGCGAGCGGTATCTGGTGGGCGGTGAATTCGTGGACCTCGTGACGCTCTCCCAGGCGCTCGAGCGGGTGACGGGGGTGAAGGGGCCGCGCCGGACGCTGCCGCATGGGCTGGCGGTGGTGCTGGGCGCGTTGGGGCAGACGTGGGCCCGCCTGACGGGGGGCCAGACGTCGCTGACGGTGGAGGGTGTGCGCGTCATGCACGCGAATCTGAGCGTGGATTCGACGAAGGCGCGGCGGGAGCTGGGCGCGTCGTTCCGTCCCCTGGACGAGACGCTGCGCGACACGGTGGCGTGGCTGCGCGAGCACACGCTCAAGGCCGCGCCCGTGCTGGAGAAGCCCCAGGTCGCCACTTCCCCTTGAAGAGGCCTGCGCGTCGTCACGCCGGCCGTTACGATGGGTCCCCAGCGCGCCCTGGCCGGAGGGCTCGGTCGCTTCGATGGAGTGTCGTGCCCATGCCCCTGGACCGCCAGTCCCCCACCTCGACGGTTCTGTTCCTGTTGCTGTGCGCACCGCTCCTCGGTGGCTGTCTCTTCGCGGGCCCGAGTCACCAGGGGCCGCCGCTCGCGCACTTCGATGGCGAGAAGTTCCACAACCTCGGGGACGCGCCGGAGCTGAAGACGACGGAGCTGGTGGAGGCGGCGCTGAAGGAGCCTCGCGGAGAGTGGCGGGAGTACGAGGAGCTGACCCCGGGCAGGACTCCTCCGACGCGGGTGGGGCCGGGCCGGCTGCGGGTGACGCTCATCAACCACGCCACCGTGCTCCTCCAGGCGGACGGGGTGAATGTGCTGACGGACCCCATCTACTCGGACCGGCCCAGCCCGGTGCCCTGGGTGGGGCCCAAGCGCGTGCATCCGCCGGGCATCCGCTTCGAGGACCTGCCGCCAATCCACGTGGTGGTGGTGAGTCACAACCACTATGACCACATGGATTTGCCCACGCTGCGCCGGCTGGAGGAGGCGCACCATCCGCGCTTCATCGTCGGCCTGGGCAACAAGGCGCTGCTGAAGGGCGAGGGCTTCCGGAACGTGGAGGAGCTGGACTGGTGGCAGTCCACGGACGTGACGCCGGAGGTGAAGGTGACGGCGGTGCCCGCGCAGCACCGCTCCAACCGGGGCCTCACGGACCTGTCCGAGACGCTGTGGGCGGGCTACGTCGTCTCCACCACGGGAGGGCCGGTGCTCTTCGCGGGGGACACGGGCTTCGGTCCGCACTTCTCGATGATGGCCGCGCGCTTCGGGCCCATGCGGCTGTCGGTGCTGCCGATTGGCGCGTTCCGTCCGCGCATCATCCACAAGGTGCACATGGGGCCGCGCGAGGCCCTGGATGCGCACAAGGTGCTGAACTCCTCCACGTCCGTGGCCATGCACCACAACACCTTCCCCATGGCCTTCGACGGGCAGGACGAGGCGAAGTTCCTGCTGCTGCGGTTGCTGGCGCGCGAGGAGGTGCGACCGCGCTTCTGGGCGCTGGGGTTCGGCGAGGGACGCTACGTGGAGCCGCTGCCGACGACCGCCGCGGCCCTCGCGGGTATCTGCCACCCGGATACGGTGGTTTCCGAGTAGCCGCTTCAGCGATTGAACGGAACTTCCTGGACCCAGTTGAAGCCTCGGTTGAGGAGCTGGAGCTGGGAGGTGTCCACCTTGCGCACGCGGACGTGGAGGGCGGCGCCCTCGAAGGTGCCCTGGATGACCAGGTGCTCCGGGTCTGGCTGCTCCAGGGTGAAGGTCGTCTTCTTCGCGTCCTCGCCCCGGCCTTCGGCGAGGACGAGCATCCGGGTCTCCGGGCTGCCCGACACCTGGTAGCGCTGTGTGGAGTCGTCCATCTTCCGGAGGGTCATCCGGAAGCGGCCGATGGCGAGGCTGCGCCAGCGCGAGGTGTCGCCCAGGAGCGGGGGCAGCACCTGTCCATTCTTCGTGAAGGATTCGACCTCATAGAGGCCGTAGAGCGGCGGCAGTGGCGCGCCATCTCCCCACTTCATGTGGCCCTCCAGGGTCCGGCTGGCATTGGAGTAGAGCATCCAGCCGACGAAGAGGAGCTTCACGCCTCGCAGCGCCCAGGTGACGCGGGAGGAGAAGGCGAAGGGCGTGTCGAGCACTGCGGGCTGGGTGGCGCGGTTGAAGACGAAGACGTCGGCCAGGCGTCGGAGGTCGGGCAGCAGCAGGAAGACGGCGTACAGCAGGAGCAGCGTGGAGTAGAGCTTGACGGGGACGTCGTAGAAGAAGTTCAGCGCCACCACGTTGGACATGACGCCGACGACCACCAGTGAGCCGAGCGTGGTGGTGCGTCGGAAGAGGAGCAGCAGGCCTCCCAGCACCTCCGCTCCTCCGGTGAAGAGGTTGTAGCCCGGGGAGAAGCCCATGAAGGTCCACAGCAGCCCCATGGGAGAGAACTCGCCCAGGGGTTGCGTGAGTCGGTCCACGGTGGGGAAGGGGAATTGGGACTTGAAGACCTTGGCGAAGCCATAGGACAGCATGGCGAGGGCCAGCATGTAGCGGACGTAGACGCGCAGGAAGTCGTGGGCCTTCACGTACCGGGTGCGACGCCGGTCGATGACGGACCACACGCTCGCCGCGATGAAGGCGAGCACCAGGCAGAGGGCCGTCTGCGCGTAGTCGATGGCCTTGTCTCCGCTGCCAGACGTGGCGATGGAGAGCTCCTGCTCGTAGCCGACCACATGCCGGGCGACCCAGGGCACGACGACCTGCCAGAAGCCCGAGATGGCCGTGGACAGGGGCCTGTCGATGAAGGGGAGCGCGTCCAGCGGGAAGGCGAAACAGTAGATGAGGACGAAGGCGCAGACGAAGCGGAATGCGATGCGCTTCGCGGGGCTCCAAGACTCGGGCACCGGAGGGGCGGAGACGGGCGCCGCTGGCACTGGAGCGACGGACCCTGGCTCGGAGTGAAGAGGGGTGGCGGTGGTCATGGAGGGCTCCTGCGCCCAATCGTAGCCAGGGAGCACGGGGTGCCCAAAAGGATGATTGCCCTGTGGCGCGCTCGCGGGAGCCCGCTCCGTTCCTCCGAGGCGCCTACCGCGCCTTTGTCCGGCGTGTCTTGGGCGCGGTGAGTCCACGCTGCTCGCTGGCGGTGCGCAGGGACTCGATGAGGCGGAGCGCCGCGGGGTTCTCCGGGGCGCTCGCCCGCTGCACGGAGTAGATGAGGTTGACGACCTGCTGGCGGCTCGGGGCCTGGGGCACGACGACGGTGCCCTGACGGGCGGCCTGGGCGACGCAGTGGTCGGGGAGGATGGACCAGCCGTGGCCGGCGGCCACCGTGCCCAGCACCTCTTCCAGCTCCTCGAAGTGGTACGTGCCCCGCACGGAGCGGGGCTGTCGCCCGTAGTGGCCCTCGAACCACTTGCCGAAGACATACTCACACTCGTCATACGTGATGAAGGCCAGGTCCTCGAAGGCCGCGAGCGACGGGAACGCGCGTCCCCGTGCCTGGGGCGGACCGACGAGCACCAGCTCCTCGCGCCACACGGGCGCGGTCAGCAGGCGGCTCGATACGTGGGGCAGGTAGACGAAGCCCACGTCACAGACACCGTCCTCCAGGGATGAGAAGACCTGGTCCGCCGTGGGGAAGCGCAGGGAGTACGGCGCGGAGGCCCGCTCACGGGAGAGGAGGGGATAGAGCACATAGCGTCCGAAGCCGCTCACCGAGGCGATGCGCAGCGGTGCTGGCTGGGTGTCGCCTTCCTTGAACGTGCGCGCGAGTCGACCGAACTCGTCGAAGAAGCGCTCACAGAGGGCATGCAGCTTCGTGCCCGCGTCGGTCAGCGTGAGTCGCCGCGTCGTGCGGTCGAAGAGCACGGTGCCCAACTGCTGCTCCAGTTGATGAATCTGGTAGCTCACCGCCGGCTGCGTCCGGTGCAGCACCGTCGCCGCGCGACTGAAGCCCCGCTCGCGGCTCACCGTCAGGAAGGTCTCGAGATAGCGAGGGTCCAGATCCATCGAACCATTCTATCGGCTCCATCCAGTCTATCCATTGGATTGATGGCGCGGAGCGCTCGCAGGATGCCCTCCACATCGCGAGGTGCGCGGTGTCGGAGGTGGAATCATGACGGGTTCATGGAGTCGGACGCTCGTGTCGCTGGGCTGTCTATGGGTGGTGCTGGGCTCGCGCCCGAGCGAGGCACGTGAGCCGGAGGTGTCCTCGGGCAAGGTGGGGTCGCGCACGGTGGCTCCAGTCCGAGGCTCCTCGCGGGCCCAGGCGTCCGCCGTGGAAGAGGCGCGTCCGTCGTTGGTGGTGTTCCTGGTGTTCGACGGATTGCGCTACGACGACCTGGAGCGGTGGCGCCATCGGATGGGGCCGGGAGGTTTCCGCAGGCTGCTGGAGGGCGGCACCGTCTTCGACTCCGCGCGCTATCCCTATGCGACGACGAAGACGTGTCCAGGACACGCCACGCTCGCGACGGGGGCCCTGCCCGGCGCGCACGGAATCATCTCCAACGAGTGGTACGAGCGGGAGTCCGGCGCGGAGGTGAGCTGTGTAAAGGACGCCGCGAGCCCACCGCTGGATGACCCGAAGGGAAAGGGCGTGTCACCCCGGCGACTGCTGGTGCCGACGTTGGGAGACCGGTTGCTCGCGACGCATGGGGCCTCGTCGCGCGTGCTGTCCGTCTCGTTGAAGGACCGCGCCGCCATCATGCTCGGAGGCCACCGGGGACAGGCGTACTGGTGGGGCACGAAGGGCTTCACGACGAGCCGTCACCACGCGGAGCAACTGCCATCCTGGGTCTCCACCTGGAATCAGGCCCAGGTCTCCCAGAAGGGTGGAGTCTGGGCACGAGGCGCGGAGCCCGGAGCGTATGGCGCGCTGGGGCCCGATGACGATGCGCGCGAGCGTCCACCCGAGGACCTGGGGCGGACGTTTCCGCATCCCCTCTCCACGGAGGACGCCTTCCTCTACACCCCGCTGGGCGCGGAGAAGCTGTTCGAGTTCGCCCTGGCGGGCCTGCGCGCCGAAGCGCTGGGGAAGCGTCCTGGTGCGAGGGACCTGCTGGCCATCGGCATGTCGAGTGTTGATGTGGTGAGCCACGCCTTCGGTCCGGAGAGTCACGAGACGGCGGACATGATTCTCCGAATGGACAGGGCGCTGGCCGCGTTCCTGGCGACGCTGGAGCGGGAGCTCGGATTGTCGCGGGTGCTGGTGGCCATGAGCGCGGACCACGGGATGGCGCCCGCGCCCGCGCGAGCCGAGCAGCGGATGCCAGGTGCGCTCGTGACGCACGCGGTGGACGCGGCGCTGGACCGGGCGTTCGGACCCGAGGACTGGGTGGAGGCCTTCAGCGTGCCGCACCTGTATCTGCGTCAGTCGCGCCTGAAGGCGCGCAAGGTGAGGTTGGAAGATGCCGTCGAGGTGAGCCGCACCGCGGTCCAGGCGCTGCCCGGCATCTCCGACGTCGTCTCCGCCTCGGACGTGAGCGCGGGCCGTGAGCGGGGCTTCGCTCGAAGGGTGCGCGGGGAGTACGTGCCGGCGCGGTCCGGGGAACTCGTCATCATCGCGGACCCGCATGTGCTGCTGGAGCCGGGGGAAGACCATGCGAGCACGCACGGCACGCCGTACGAGTACGACATCCACGTGCCGCTCATCCTCTTCGGCCAGGGCCTCCCCGCCGCGCGCCATGGGCGGCCCGTCACTCCGCTCGACCTGGCGCCCACGCTGGCGACGTGGCTGGGCGTGACGCTGCCGGATGCCTCGGGAAGTCCGCTCTGCGAGGCCCTGGCGCCTGGGACGTCCGTGCCCGCGAGCTGCGCCGCGAATGCCGCCGCCGCTCGATGAGGGCGAGTGAGGAGGCGGTGGCGCCGCTCGACTGCCCGCTTGGGTGTTCCTGGACCTGACACCTCTTGTTTCGCGTCCGGGTCAGACGCCCCTGGTAGATAGGGGGCCACGTGGACGACGACCGGACCGGACA
Organism: Myxococcus sp. CA039A; assembly: GCF_013336645.1. NCBI lineage: Bacteria > Pseudomonadati > Myxococcota > Myxococcia > Myxococcales > Myxococcaceae > Myxococcus > Myxococcus sp. CA039A. The sequence goes on from NZ_JABUMQ010000013.1 coordinate 7,945, forward strand.
GGACAGCAGGCCCCCCAGGAAACAGAAGCGACCCCGGAAGGTGTCCGCCCGCTATCTGGAGAACGTGGCGCTGCACTACCTCAAGCGCTACGCCTCCACGGTGAGCCAGTTGAAGCGCGTGCTGGTGCGCCGGGTGGACCGCTCGGTGAAGGAGCATGGCGGAGACCGCGCCGAGGCGCTCGGGTGGATTGACGCGCTCACGCAGAAGCTCGTCCGCAACAACCTCGTCAACGACGACGCCTATGCGGGGATGAAGGCGCAGTCACTGCGCGCTTCGGGGCGCAGCACGCGGATGATTGCCCAGAAGCTGCGGATGAAGGGCGTGGCCTCGGACCTGGTGCAGCGCAAGCTGGCGCTGGCCACCGCGGAGGTCTCCGACGAGGACGCCGCGCGCATCTGGGCCCGGAAGAAGCGACTGGGGCCCTTTCGCAAGGACCTGGCCACGCGTGAGGAGAATCGCAAGCGCGACCTCGCGTCGCTGGCTCGCGCGGGCTTCTCGTTCGGCGTGGCGAAGAAGATCATCGACGGAGCACTCGACTAGCGCTGCGACGTCCGGCCCGGCGTGAACTCCCATGCCGTGATACCGCGAAGCAGTTTTGCGGAAAAGAACGCAGCTATCAAGTTGCAAAAGTCTCCCGTACTTCCCCGCGTGACTGGAACACCTCCAGTCCCTCACGGGAGTCACGGGATGAACGCGACGAAAGACCTGCGGACAGTCACGCTCGATGGCCTGCGAATGCACTGCACGCTGATGGGCGAGGGCCCTCCTCTCGTCCTGCTCCACGGCTTCACGGGGACGGGCGCGGACTGGGTCCATGTGTTCGACCTGGAAGTGCTCGCCCGCAGGTACCGGCTCATCATTCCGGACCTGCGGGGCCACGGCCGGACCGACAACCCGTCAGAGGACTTCACCACGCGCCAGTGCGGGGTGGACGTGCTCGCGCTGCTGGACTCGCTGGGCATCGAGCGGTTTCGCGCCATCGGCATGAGCCTGGGCGGCAACACGCTGCTGCACCTCGCGACGCGTGCACCGGGCCGCGTGGAGCGGATGGTGCTCGTCTCCAGCACGCCGTACTACCCCGCGCAGGCGCGCCGCATCATGGCCACCTTCACGGAGGAATCGCGCACCGAGGCCGAGTGGGCGGACATGCGCTCCAAACACGTCCATGGGGACGCGCAGATTCGCGCGCTCTGGCGACACGGCCGAGGCTTCGCGGACAGCTTCGACGACATGAACTTCACGCCGCCGTTGCTGGGCACGGTGCGCGCGCGGACGCTGCTCGTCCAGGGGGACCAGGACCCGCTCTATCCGCTGGAGCTGTCGGTGGAGCTGTATCGCGCCATTCCCGCGTCCCGGCTGTGGGTCGTCCCGGGCGGGGGACATGGCCCCATCTTCGGGGAGCAGCGTGAGGACTTCGCGCGAACGGCGCTGGCGTTCCTGGAGGAGCCCGCGCCGGCGTCGTGAGGTGGCGATGCCCCCGTGTCAATTCGTGGGGAGCAGCTTGCGCGCCAGGGCGATGAAGGCGCGCAGCGGCGCCGACGCGCGAGCCCGGTGGGGGTAGTACAGGAAGATGCCCGGGACGGAGGGCGCCCAGTCCTCCAGCACGGGCACGAGGGTGCCCGCGCGCAGGGCGGGGGCGACCTGCAGCTCCGCCAGGTAGGTCAGCCCCACGCCCGCTACCGCCATGCGGTACATGACCTCCGAATGGTCCGTGGCCAGCCGGCCCTTCACCTGGATGCGCAGCTCCTTGCGACCCCGCTCCAGCTCCCAGTGATAGGGCAGGCTCGTCGTGGGCGCGCGGTAGGTGATGCAGTCATGTTTCGCCAGGTCCTCGGGGTGCATCGGGGTGCCGTGGCGCTTCAGGTAGGAGGGGGAGGCGAGGACCATGAAGCGGAAGGCCGGCGTGAGCCGCACCTGCACCATGTCCTTCTCCACGGCTTCAATCAGCCGCAGTCCCGCGTCGAGTCCCTCCTCGACGATGTCCACGAACCTGTCGGACAAGCGCACCTCCGCGTGGACATGCGGATTGTCCCGGAGGAAGCGGGGCAGCACCGGCTCGATGATGCTGGCGAGGGCGATGCTGGGCACCGTGAGTCGCAGGGTGCCGGTGAGCTGCGTGGTATCGGCGGACAGGTGCTCGAGCGCGTTGAGGGCGGACTCCAGTCCCGGGGCGGCCCGCTCCAGCAGTCGCTGGCCGGCGTCGGTGAGCGACACGTTGCGAGTGGTGCGAAAGAACAACGCCTGTTGGACGCGCTCCTCTAGCAGCCGCACGGACTGACTCACCGCGGAGGTGGAGACGCCCAGCTCCTTCGCGGCCCGGGTGAAGCTCTTGTGCCGTGCGACGGAGACGAACACGGCCAGCTCGTTCAGAGGGGTCAGTGCCATTGTGAAGCCATTCTAAACAGTGCTTTCGCGCCGTGCCTCTTCTCCGAAAGGCCCTCGGGCGGCAGTTTGAGGTCATTCACGGAGGCACACATGACGACGACGAACCGCATCGACTCGCTTTCCCGTTACCACCTGTTGGGGCGCTCGGGGCTGCGGGTGAGTCCGCTGGCCCTGGGGACCATGACGTTCGGCACGGAGTGGGGCTGGGGGAGCCCCAAGGACACGGCGCACCGCCTGCTGGCCCGCTACCTGGAGGCAGGGGGCAACTTCCTCGACACGGCGGACGGCTACACGAACGGGACGAGCGAGGAAATCATCGGGGACTACTTCGCGAAGCAGGGCGGGCGTGACGGCGCCGTCATCGCGACGAAGTTCACGGTGAACACGTCGCCGGGAGACCCGAACGCGGGAGGCAACGGACGCAAGAACATCCACCGCGCGGTGGAGGGCTCTCTGCGCCGGCTGAAGACGGACTACCTGGACCTGTACTGGATGCACGCGTGGGACGGCATCACTCCGATGGAGGAGGTGATGAGCACGCTGACGGACCTCGTGAGGGTGGGGAAGATTCGTTACATCGGCCTGTCGGACGTGCCGGCCTGGTACTTCGCGCGGGCGCAGACGCTGGCGGAGCGCGAGGGCTGGGAGCGCGTCGTCGCGTTGCAGTTGGAGTACTCGCTGGTGGAGCGCAACATCGAGCGGGAGCACATCCCGGCCGCGCTGGAGCTGGGGGCGAGCATCACCCCGTGGAGCCCGCTGGCGTCGGGGTTGTTGTCGGGCAAGTACACGCGAGAGGGCCTGGTCGCGAAGGGAGAGGGGCGACTGCCGGCGGTGCAGGGCCGAGGCAACCCGGGAATGGAGAAGCTCTTCACGGAGAAGAACTGGCGCATCGTGGATACGCTGATGGAGGTGGCGCGGGAGCTGGACAAGCCGCCCGCGCAGGTGGCGTTGGCGTGGGTGACGCGGCGGCCGGGGGTGGCCTCCACCATCATCGGGGCGACGAAGCTGGAGCAGCTCGAGGCGAACCTGCGTGCGCTGGACGTGGAGATTCCGGAGGCGCAGGCGGCGAAGCTGGACGCGGCCGGTCGCCCGGAGCTCGTCCACCCGTACATCTTCTTCGAGAACGCCTTCTTCACCAGCGGCATGTTCACCGGTGGCACGTCCGTCCGGGCCGAGCCGACGTGGTTCCGCCCGGCGGTGCGCTGAAGCTCGGATGCGCGCTGGAGGCTGGTTTCAGTCGGTGCGCTGAAGGGCGCGCCAGAGCCAGCCCCAGCGCAGCTCCAGGTCCTCGAAGGGTGGGACTCGGATGAGGGCGTCGTGCTCGTTGTAGACGCCCAGCTCGGCCCATTGTCCTTCACGCAGCTCGCTCACGGTGAGCGTGCGTGAGTCCAGGTCGATGAGCCACAAGTGTTTGATGCCGAGTCGCGCGTAGAACGGGCGCTTGATGCGCAGGTCATACGCGCGTGTCGACGGCGACAGGATTTCACAGACCCAATCGGGCTCCGTGGTCCATTGTCGCTCGGGAAGACGGGCGACGCGCTCTCTCCGCCAGCCCGCGAGGTCTGGGATGAACTCCGGGGAGCCTCCGGCCTGCACGCCGGGCTCGACCATGAGCCACCAGTCGCCCGGCCCTGGGTTTCCGAGCTGGAACGGACCATCCAGCTCACCAAAGAGTCTCAGCCCGAAATAGACATGCCCACCACCGGGGCGGGCATGCGTGTACAGCGCTCCATCGATGATCTCGCCCACGACGCCCTCGGGCAGAGCCTCGATATCGGCGAGGGTCGCGACACCCTCTGTCTCGCGCTTGCCGTAGGCCATGCCCCGAGTGTGGAGATAGCAGCGCTGTCTGACAAGCGGACGCGAGAGGCTATATCCCGGCGGAGGGCTCCACGAACGGCCAGAGCGCGCCGAGTCTCAGCTCGAGGTCTTCGAACGGAGGCACGCGGACGACGTCCTCATCACCGTAGGTCCCTACTTCCATCCAGAGTCCGTCGCGCAGCTCGCTCACCGTGAGGGTTCGTGCGTCCACGTCGATGAACCACAAGTGCTTGATGCCAATCCGCGCGTAGAACGGCTGCTTGATGTGCAGGTCATACGCACGTGTCGACGGTGACAGGATTTCGCAGGCCCAGTCAGGTGCTACGAGCCAGGAACCCGTGGGTAGCCGTGCCACCCGGTCCTTCCTCCAGCCCGCGACGTCCGGAATGAACTCCGGCGAACCCTCCAGCCGGATGCCGGGCTCCACCTGAATCCACCAGCCCCCAGGTCCGCCACTCCCATGCTGGAAGGGGCTCCAGAGCAGGGCATGCAGACTTCCAAGGGTATTCATATGCCCAGCACGTGGCTGGGCATGCACATACAACGTTCCTTCGATGATCTCGCCCACGACGCCCTCGGGCAGAGCCTCGATGTCGGCGAGGGTCGCGACACCCTCTGTCTCGCGTTTGCCGTAGGCCATGCCCCGAGTGTGGAGATAGCAGGGCCGTCCGACAAGCCGCGCCGCTGACGGCGTCCGTTTACAGCTAGAGCTTCAACTTCTTGAACACGGATTCCGGGATGCTCTTGATGATGAGCATGATGAGCGCCCAGATGCCGGGAACGTAGACCTCGTTCTTGCGCGCATCCGCGGCGCTGAGCAGTCCGCGTGCCACCTTCTCCGGCGAGGCGAACAGCTTGTTCTTCGGCAGGTGCGCCGTCATCGGTGTGTCCACGAAGCCCGGCTTCACCGTCACCACCGCCACGTTGGACTTCGCCAGGCGATTGCGCAGGCCCTGCAGGAACACGGTCAGCGCGCCCTTCGACGTGCCGTACACGTAATTGCTCTGCCGGCCGCGGTCTCCGGCCACCGACGAAATCACCACCAGCGTGCCGGCCTTCTGCGCCTCGAAGCGGTTGGCCAGCACCGTCAGGAGCGACGCCGCGCTCAGGAAGTTGGTGCGCAGCACCGCCTCCGTCGCCGTCCACGAGCGCTGCGCCTCCGCCTGGTCTCCCAGCACGCCGTGCGCCAGCACCACGCCGTCCAGCCCGCCCAGCGCCTGGAACGCCCCGTCCACCAGCGCCTCGTGCACGGCGAAGTCGTTCAGGTCCACCGCCTTCGACTCCACCTTCGCGGCGCCCCGCGTGGCGGCATCCTTCGCCACCGCGTCCAGGTTCTCCGCGTTGCGGCCCACGAGGTACAGCGAGGCACCGCGAGCGGCGAGCAGCCGCACCGTCGCCTGGGCAATGGCGCTGGTGGCGCCGAGGACGAGCACTTTCTTCATGGGGTCGGCAATCTCGGAGAGAGGTCAGCGAAGCGCAAGCAAGGACTTGGGATGCGGCGCTCCGGAAGCGCGCTCCGATTCCAGCGAGAAGGGCATCGTCACCGGATTCATCCGCCGCCAGAACGACGAGGAGAACGCCGGGTCGATGTACCCCGCGAACTCCGCGCGGCGCGGGAAGTACGCGGCGAAGCTCTCCGGACTCATCCTCGCGTCCTTCGCCGGATACACCGCGCCGCCCGCCTCGCGCGTCACCCGGTCCAGCTCCTCCACCAGCCGGTACGTCTTCTCCCCCCGGTTGGCGAAGTCCATGGCCAGCGTCACACCCTGGCGCGGAAAGGACATCCACCCCGGCGAGGGAAGGTCACCGAAGGTCTTCAACACCGAGAGGAAGCTGGGCAGCCCGCCGCGCGAGCTGCGCTCCAGGATGTCCTTCAGCGCGTCACGCGCGGTGGCGTAGGGCACCACGCACTGGAACTGGAGGAAGCCCCGGCTGCCATAGATGCGGTTCCACGCGTAGATGGCGTCCAGCGGATAGAAGAACGGGTCGTAGTGCGTCAGCCGCTGCTTGGGCTTGCCGTTCTGCCGGTGGAAGTAGAGCCAGTTGAACGCCGACACCGACAGCCGGTTGAGGCAGAAGGCCGGCATGTCCATCGGCACCGCGAGGCCAATGCCATGCGACAGGTGGCTCTTGGTCAGCGGGAGCCCGTCGAACTGCGGCGGCGCGAAGTTGCCCCGGTACAGCAGGCCCCGTCCCACCTTCTTGCCGCGCGCCAGGCAGTCCACCCACGCCATGGTGAACTCGTGGTCCGCCTCGGACTCGCGCGCCACGACGAGGAATTCGTCCAGGTTGCCGAAGGGCACCGTCTCCTGGAGCACGTACGGGTTGCTGATGGGCTTGAGCTGCACCTCCGCCCACGTGACGAGCCCCGTGAGGCCCAGGCCGCCAATCGTCGCGCCGTACCAGTCCGGGTTCTCGTCCGGCGCGCACACCCGGCGGCTGCCATCCGAGCGCACCAGCTCGAAGCGGCGCACGTAGCGGCCGAACGTCCCGCCCCGGTGGTGGTTCTTCCCGTGCACGTCGTTGGCGATGGCGCCGCCCACCGTCACGTACTTGGTGCCCGGCGTCACCGGCAGGAACCAGCCCCGAGGCGCCGCCAGTCGCAACAGCGTGTCCAGCGTGACGCCCGCCTCGCAGCGCACCACGCCCGTGGCCGCGTCGAAGGCGATGAGCTTGTCCAGGCCCGAGGTGAGCAGCAGCGTCCCGCCCCCGTTGAGGCAGGAGTCGCCATAGCTGCGCCCCAGCCCGTGCGGCAGCACGGAGCCAGAGACTTGCGGCAGCGCGTCCGAGCGCCACGTCAGCGCCTGCGTGCGCTGCTCGACTTGGGGGTAGCGCCCCCAGGACTCCAGTGACTTCATCGCGGAAGCCCTCTCACGTGGCCGCCCACAAGACCAGGGCGGAGACGAGCCCCACCGCGTAGCTCACCTTGTCCTTGAGCGCGAAGACGAGCGGGTCCTCGTTCACCTGCCCGCGATGCGCCAGCACCCAGATGCGGCCCACCCAGTAGAGCATCACCGGGCACAACAGCCACAGGCGCTCCGGGTGGTCGTAATAGACAGTCACTTCCTTCGACGTGATGTACAGCGCCAGCACCAGCACGGACACCTGGCCCGCCGCCGCGCCCAGGCTGGCGAGCTGCTCGTAGTCCTGCGCCAGGTACCCGCGCCCGTGCGCGGACGTCTCGTTGGACAGCCGCAGCCGACGCACCTCGCTCAGCCGCTTCACCAGCGCGAGCGACAGGAACAGGAACATGCTGAACATGAGCAGCCAGCTCGACGTGGGCACGCCCACCGCCAGCGAGCCGCCGAAGATTCGCACCGTGTACAGGCCCGCCAGCACCAGCACGTCCAGCATCACCACCTGCTTGAGCCGCAGCGAGTACGCCAGCGTCAGCGCGTAGTACGTCGCCAGCAGCGCCGCGAAGGCGGGCGGCAAGAGCAGGCACACCGCCGCCCCGGCGAGGAGCAGCACTGGCGCCAGCACCACGCCCACGCTCACCGGCAGCGAGCAGGCCGCGAAGGGGCGCTTCTTCTTCGTCGGGTGCCGCCGGTCCGAGTCCAAATCCAGCAAGTCATTGAGCACGTACACGCTGGACGCGCACAGGCTGAACGCCACGAAGGCCAGCACCGCCTGGGCCAACAGATTCGGCGCCGCGGCCTTGTGCGCGGCGAGCACCGGCACGAAGACGAGCGCGTTCTTCGCCCACTGGTGCACGCGCAGCGCCTTCACCCAGACGCGCGGGCCCACCTTGGGCCTCTCGAAGACGCGGTGGACCTGACGCCCCAGTCCCCGGGCCTTCTCGAGCACGCCCGCCGGCGCGTGGACCACCACGATGTTTCGCGACTCGCGCCACAGCGGCACGTCCACCGCGTCGTTGCCCGCGTAGTCGAACGTGCCCAGCGCGGCCTTCAGCTTCGCCAGCTTGCGCGCGCCGGAGAGGTTCACCGTGCCGTCGCTGGCGTGGACCTCCGCGAAGATTCCCAGGTGCGCGGCGACGGCCTGCGCGATTCGCTGGTCCGCCGCCGTGGCCAACACCAGCCGGCGGCCTCGCGCCTTCTCCTCGTGGAGGAACGCGAGCAGCTCCTCGTTGTACGGCAGCTGCGCGGCGTCCAGGCCCGCCCGCCGGGCGACCTCCGCCTTGAAGTACGCCTTGCCCTTGAGCACCCACAGGGGCAGCAGCAGGAGCAGCCACGGCGCGCGCTTGAAGAGCACGAGCAGGTTCTCGTGCAGCGTGTCGGTGCGCACCAGTGTCCCGTCGAGGTCGACGGCGAGCGCCACGTCGGGCGAGTCAGCGGTGAGGGGTGTCTCGGGAAGCATGGGCAACGGGGGCGAAGGCTACCCTGTCAGACCGCTCCTGGGAGCGGGAAGGGCGCGCGCCCCCCCGCCCGCCAGGGCACCGCTCAGTCGAGTCGGGCGATCAGCAGGGTTTGAAGGGGGAGGTTTCGGATGGGTCGGCTGCTCTCGATGCGGTAGCCCGCGTCGTCGAGGAAGCCCTCCACCTCCGCGGGCGTGTAGGCGTCAGAGCCGGAGGTGACGAAGTAGTGCAGGCCGATGAGGGGCGCGGAGCTGGCGGGGTCCTGGATGTCCTCACGCAGATACTCCAGCACGGCCAACGTCCCCTTGGGGGCCAGCGAGGAGCGGATGCGGCGCAGGAGCGCCACGTTCTGCGCGGGCGTCAGGTGGTGCATCACCTGGAACAACAGCACGCCGTCATAGAGGCCACCCAGCTCCGCGGAGAGGATGTCCCCGGCCTGATGGGTGACCAGGTGGCTCAGCCCCGCGGAGGCGATGATGTCCCGGCCCACTCGGACGCTGCCTTCCAAGTCCAGCACCGTGGCCTTGAGGCCCCGGTGGCGCAGGCACAGCTCCGCGGCGAACCAGCCGTGCGCTCCGCCCAAATCCAACAGGTGTCTGGCACCTCGGGGCAGGGGGATGGCGCCCACGACCTCCGGGGCCGCCAGCCGGGCGAGCTGGTGCATGGCGTGGATGTAGTCGCGCCAGCGCGGGTCCTCCGGCGCGAAGTCGTGGATGTCCACCGCCTCGCCCGAGCGCACCACGCCCTCCAGCCCCGTCCACCAGTCCCACTGCGCGTAGTTGAACTCCAGGAAGGCGCCCACGTACTTGGGCGAGCGCGGGTCCAGCCACCGCTTCGAGCGCGAAGCCAGCCGGTAGCGGCCGTCGCGCTGACGCTCCACCGCCTCGCACGCCACCAGCGCCTCCAGCAGGGAGCGGGTGCCTTCCGGGGACAGCTTCAGCCGCGCCGCCAGCGCCTCCGACGTGGCCGCGCCGTCCGCCAGCGCGCCGTAGATGCCCAGCCGCACGCCCGCCATCAGCGTGCGCGACGCCATCATCCCGAAGAAGGCATGGGCCAGGGGTTGGGGGGCCAGGTTGAACCAGTCCGCCACTCGCTCCAGCAGGTTGTCCGCCTTGAGCCCCAGCCGCATGCGCGCGCCCCCTAACGCTTCTTCCGGGGGAGGGCCAGGCCGGCCAGTCCCACCATCACCAGCGCGGCCTCCACGCCCATCAGGCAGCCCACCTGCTCCGCCTTGCGCACCCCCGTGTAGCGGCAGGTGCCGTCCTCGCAGGAGAAGCGCGGCGAACAGTCTCCGCTGCTGCGACAGACCGTGTTCACCCGCCCCGTCCCGTCCTCCCCTTCCGGGTTGTCCCGGTCGGGTCCGCCCTCTCCAGTGGATGCGTCCGGGAGGGGGATGATGATGCCTCCGTCCCCCGATGACTGGGCGAGGGCGACGGCGGGCAGCAAGAGGGGGAGGCAGGCCAGCAGAGACAAGCCCTGGGCGCGGACAAGGTGACGAAGGGACATGACGGGGTCGTCACCCTAACCGCCCCGCCGCACAGATGCATCCACCGTGGAAACCGGAACTCGGGGGTAGATTGTCCCACCCCACCGCCTTCATCTGGTAGCGTACGACCCGCGATGGCCGCCCCCAGAATCCTCGTCGTCGATGACAACCCGGAGCTTCTTTCCCTCCTCACGCAGCTGTTCGAGGACGCGGGCTACGAGGTCGTCGGCGCCAGCCGCGGCAGGCAGGCGGTTGACGTCGCTCGGGCCAATCCCCCCGGCGCGGCCGTCTTGGACATCCTGCTGCCGGACATGATGGGCTACCACCTGGCGGACGCGCTGCGGAAGGACAACCCCCAGCTCCCGCTGCTCTTCATCACCGGCGTCTTCAAGGGCGGCAAGCACGCGCTGGAGGCCCGGCAGAAGTACCAGTCCGCCGGCTACTTCGAGAAGCCGTTCGAGGCGCAGAAGCTGCTGGAGGCCGTCACCAAGGTCCTCCCTCCGGAAAAGAAGGCCCCGCCCGCCGGCTCCCTCCAGGACGCCTTCGAGGTGGAGCTGGACATCGACGTGGAGGAGGAGGGCCCCCAGGATGTGATGGAGCTGACGGGCCGCATCAAGGTGACGGGTGGCGGCAACATCACCGCGGAGATTCGCGGCGCCAACCTCACCGCCAGCCCCATGCAGAAGGTGCCGGCCACCCAGGTGCGGCGGCCCACGCCGGGCCATCCGCCGGACTCTCCTCCCGCGGGCTCGGGCGCGCCGGGCAGCCGCCGGGGCGAGCTGAAGGACAACCTGCCCTCGTTGCTCACCGCCTACTACCTCTCCCGTGAGACGGGCGAGCTGGGCATCCAGCGCGGCAAGGTGAAGAAGGTCGTCTACTTCGAGAAGGGCATGCCGGTGTTCGCCCTCTCCAACCTGCTGGCGGACCGCTTCGGGCAGTTCCTCGTCCGCGTGGGGAAGATCAAACCCGAGCAGCTCCAGGATGCCTCCGCCGTGGCGGGAGCGACGAACCGGCGCACGGGCGACGTGCTGGTGGAGCGCGGGCTGCTCAAGGACACCGAGCGGCTCTACTACGTGGGCCAGCAGGTGAAGGCCGTCATCTACTCGCTCTTCGCGTGGGAAGAGGGCACGTATCTGATGAGCTTCCGGGAGAAGGCCAGCTCGGAGTCCATCAAGCTGGACGTGCACCCGGCCAACCTCATCGTCCGTGGCATCAAGAAGCTCTACAAGCCGGAGCGCCTGCGCCGGCTGCTGCAGCCGGAGGACCGGCTCATCCCCGCGGTGGCCCCGGCGTACCAGCTCAACGAAGTGGAGCTGGAGCGGTGGGAAGCGGAGCTGTTGCCCAAGATTGACGGCAACCGCACCGTCGCGGAGCTGCTGGCGTTCGCCAACCGCCCCGAGCACGTCGTCTACGGCTTCCTGGTGGCGATGATGGCGCTGGGCATCCTGGACAAGCGCTCGTAGCGCGGCTGCGGGTCGCCGGGCGGGCGCCTGCTTGGAGCCTGGGGCGCCCGGGGTGGCTTGGAGCTCGAGCTCAGCCGCCCGTCAGACGGGAGCCAATCCAGAACAGGCCGAGCGCACCGGAGCCCACGGCGACGACGCGCTGCACCCAGGTGGTGATGCGGTCGTTGAGGCGGGTGAGGCCCTCGGCGAAGAGCAGGCCCACGGTGCCCATGCCGATGAGGATGCCCAGCGCGAAGCCGGGCAGGTACGTCCACGCGGCCAGGCTCATGCTTCCGCCGACGAGCAGCGGGGGCAGGGCGAGCAGCAACGAACGCACGCCGCTGACGGCCATCAGCGCGCCGGCGGCGGTGCTGACGGTGTGCACGTGCTCGTGCGGCTCCTTGGAGTGGCCGGGCAGGTGGGGGTGGCCGTGGTTCAGGCTGTTGGGGAACAACAGCGCCGTCACGGCGAGGGCCACCAGCACGGCGCCGCCGAAGATTTCGGCCCAGCGCTCGAAGGTCTCGGACAGGCCCACGCCGGCCAGGAGGCACAGGGAGGCGATGCCGCCCAGCATGGCCGCGTGCCCCAGCGCGAAGCGGAAGGCGGTGGCGATGGCCGCGCGACGCCGGCCCCCATTCAGGGTTCCGAGCGTGGCCACGGCCGCGCAATGGTCCGGCCCCACGGCGTGGAGCAGGCCCTGGGACAGACCGAGCAGGAAGGCAAGGAGAATGGGCTGCACGACGCGGACCCTACCCGCGCTTCCCTCCGGAGGCCAGCAAGAGGTACCTACGCGTCATGTGGACTGCCTTCCGACCGCTGCCGGCCGCGCTTTCACTCGTGTTTTGTTGGGTCCTCTTCACCGGGTGTGACTCGGGGAAGAAGCAATTCCAGGAAGCCAATGCGCAGTACGAGGCGCTGGTGGACCGGGGCGTGCCGCCGACGGACCCGGCGTGGGACGCAGTGGTCGCGTCGCTGGAGAAGGTGCCCGCCGGCTCACGCTCGCGTCCGGAAGCCGACAAGCGTCTTTCGGCCATTCGTGGCCTGCGGGGCAGCCTGCCTCCGCGTCCGTTGGCGACCCCCGGCGCGACGGGGCCCGGCACCAGCGAGGCGGACGTGAAGCGCGCCGCGTGCGAGGCGCTGGCGAAGAAGCTGGGACAGGCGTCGGACGAGGCCACTCGCGAGCCACTGCACAAGGCGCTCGAGCAGTGTCACGCGGACCTGGTCCGGCTGGAGGCCAAGAGCCACCCTCCCGGGGAAGAAGGCCACGAGCATGGGAGTCCGCCGCATTGACGCCGTGTGACGTCGCTCACGGATGATTGAGAACACGTCGGGTTTGTGGCTATGGAGCGCGCATGCCCATGCCCCAAGCAGGTGACGCGGCTCCCGACTTCGTGCTTCAGGACCAGGACGGCAACTCCGTGACGCTCTCGCAGCTCGCGGGGAAGAACGTCGTCCTCTATTTCTATCCGAAGGATGACACTCCCGGATGCACCGTGGAGGCGTGCAGCTTCCGCGACGAGCACTCGGTGCTGGAGGCCGCTGGAGCGGTGGTGCTCGGCGTGTCCGCGGACAGCACCGCGAGCCATCGCAAGTTCGCGACCAAGTTCAACCTTCCCTTCCCGCTGCTGGCGGACACCGAGCACCAGGTGTCGGACGCCTATGGCGTCTGGGGGGAGAAGTCGCTGTATGGACGCAAGTTCCTGGGCATCAACCGCGCCACGTTCCTGATTGGACCGGACGGCAAGGTGAAGCAGGTGTGGCCCAAGGTGAAGGTGAACGGCCATGTGGTGGAGGTCCTCGCCGCGCTGGGGGCGAAGCCGAGTGCTCCGGTGTCGGGCGGGTCCGCGTTAGAGGTGGAGGGGGCGGCGCCCGAACTGCCCGCGGCGTCCGTGAAGGACTCGGAGTGGGTAGATGAACTCACGCCGCTCTCGGGCACTCCGTTGACGGCGCCGGCGCAGGTGACGAAGTTCGAGCCCGCGAAGCGGAAGTCCGCGGCGACGAAGGCCCCCGCGAGCAAGGCCGCGTCGCAGGATGAGACGCCGGCCGGGGCGGCTGTCGCGGTGACGACCGCGCCCGAGAAGAAGGCCGCGCCCGCGAAGAAGCCGGCCTCCGAGAAGAAGGCCGAGCCTGTGAAGAAGTCGGCCTCCGAGAAGAAGGCCGCGCCTGTGAAGACCGAGCCTGTGAAGGCCGCGCCCGAGAAGAAGGCCGCTCCCGCGCAGAAGACCTCCGCGAAGAAGGCAGCGCCTGTGAAGAAGGCGGCCGCGCAGAAGACCTCCGCGAAGAAGGCAGCGCCGGTGAAGAAGGTGGCCGCGCAGAAGACCTCCGCGAAGAAGGCAGCGCCGGTGAAGAAGGTGGCCGCGAAGAAGACCTCCGTGAAGAAGGCCGCGTCCGTGAAGAAGGAGGCCGCGAAGAAGGCCGGGCCCGCGAAGAAGACCTCCGCGAAGAAGGCCGCGCCTGTGAAAAAGGCAGCCGCGAAGAAGTCGCCCGCGAAGAAGGGGGCCTCGGCGAAGAAGTCCGCGCCCGCGAAGAAGAAGTCCGCTGCGAAGCGGAAGTAGCAGAGCGCTGCCGTGAAGCAGGCCACTTCCCAGATGCGTGGACGCGGCGCTTCAAGCCTCGTCCCCGTATCTGGGGATGAGGCGCCACGGAGCACTGCCTGTGCGGCGACGACCGTCATACTCGGACGCACGGTGCTTTGAACCAGGCAAGGGAGCAGGGACTCGCCGCGCAAAATTTGCGGCGAGACGCGGGCTTCTGTCCCGAAGAAGTCTCAATCCACCGTGACCATGAAGAAGACGGTGCGCGAGCGCAGAGGAGGGCGTAACTGAGCAAGCGGCCCAAGCGGCCGCCGTGTACCCGCCTCGTGGTTTGGACACCAGACGTGCCCATTCTCCTGGGATGCGGGGGACTTGAAGACAGACATCCGAGGAGTGGGACATGCGCGAGCGGAATTTCCGGCGGTGGGCTCAGGTGGCGGCGTTGACGGTGGGTGTCATGGGCGCGGTGGGCTGCGGTGGCCTGCCCGAGACAGGGGGCAAGCAGCCGGGCGAGAGTCGCGGCGGGCCGTTCGCTCAGCGTGGCATCCAGCCGGATGCGCTCCTGGACATGCAGGGCAACGTGCATCCCGAGAAGTCCCCGCCCTGGTTGATGGTCGCGGACCGGGGCCACAACGGCACCATCAAGGACATTGGCTCCAGCATCGACCCGCGCACGCCCAAGCTGGAGGGACAGCAGAACAAGTCTCTCTGGGACGACAAGGGGAAGATGATGGAGGACCGGTACGGCAGCGAGGGTGGCGCCACCTTCGCGCCGACGGCACAGGGGCTGGGCGGCGAGGATGGCGCGCTTCAGAGCGGCTCGACAGACTTCAACCACGGTTGGGGTTACCGGCCGCTGGGCTGGCAGGACCGCAACGCTCGGCTGCGGCGCTAGGTTCGACTCGGGCGGACGGCTGATTCTTCGCCGGCATCTGCGTACGAGGATGGGTATCCATCCCTCTGGGGCCTGAATGGCTCGCCGGAGGGATGGACACATGAACCAGGGAAACATTCGCCGCTGGCTCCTACCCGGCGCGCTGGCCGTGGCTTCGTTGGTGGGCACGGCGTGTCACCGGGAGGAAGAGCGCGTCCGTCGGGAGATTCCCAGGACGGGCGGCCCCTATCAGGGCGTCGCCAATGACTCGCAGCCCTTGAGCAGCTTCGGCCCGGGAACGGGTGGCTCGGGCACGCCCGACATCGCGCCCGTGCAGGACATCGTGGGCACGAACCTGCCGCCCACGGCGGTGGGCAATGTCCCTCCGCGTGTGGAGCCCGGCATCGCCGCGGGCTCACCGACAGCGATTCAGAAGGAGCAGCAGGAGCAGGACGCACCGCCCCAGGGGGCCCCGCCCGCGAAGAACACGCCGGATGGAACGTCGGCCCCGAAGCCAGGGGATGCTCCTCCACGCGAGGACTCCAAGGTCCCGCACTAGTTGCTCGGTGCACGGGGCCGGTGCCCCGTGGCGCTCATCGAGACGCGAGCATGACCTTGGTGGGGCCTGGGCTCGCTACACGGGGTGGTGCCCCGTGGCCGTCACGCTCAGCGAGACGCGAGCATGACCTCGGTGGGGTCCTTGCCCGCGAAGGCGCTGTCGAGCCCCTTGGCGAGCGCGTGATGCTCGGCGCCTCCCAGGGTGGCGAGCCGGTCCTCCGCCGGGTGCGCGAAGCGCGCGGCGAGTACGTCGAGCCTGCGGTGCGCCTCGGTGATGCGCTCGCGCGGAATCCTGCCGGACTCCACCGCCTTCACCACGGCCTCGACGGCGCGACGCTGCACCTCCGCGTGGTGGCACACGAGGAACAGGTCCACGCCCGCGAGCGTGCCCTGCACCGCCGCCTCCTCCACCGTGTAGTGGTCCGCGATGGCCTTCATCTCCAGGTCGTCGCTGACGAGCACGCCGTCAAAGCCCAGCTCCTCGCGCAGCACCCCCGTGAGCACGCGCTCGCTCATCGTCGCGGGCACGCCCTTGTCCAGCGCGTCGAACAGGACATGGGCCGTCATCAGCGAGGCCAGCCGCGCCTGCGCGAAGGCCCGGAAGGGCACCAGCTCCACACGCCGCAGCCGCTCCAAATCATGCGCCAGCCTGGGCAGCGTCAGATGGCTGTCCGTGGTCGTGTCACCATGCCCGGGGAAGTGCTTGCCGCAGGAGGCGATGCCGCCGGCCTCCAGGCCCCGCGCGAGCGCCACACCCAGCCGCGCCACCTCCTCCGCGTCCCGGCTGAAGCTCCGGTCCCCAATGACGGGATTGGCCGGGTTGGTGTCCACATCCAGCACCGGCGCGAAGTCCCAGTCGAAGCCCACCGCGCGCAGCTCGTGCGCCAGCAGCCGCCCCACGCGCTCCACCAACCGGGCGTCCCCGCGCTGTCCCAGCTCGCGCATCGGGGGCAGGGCGGTGAACGGCGCCCCGCGCAGCCGCGCCACCCGTCCTCCCTCCTGGTCCACCGAGAGGATGAAGGGCCGACCCGCGCGCGTCTTCAGCTCGCGGCACAGCGTCGCCGTCTCCTGCGCCGTACCCACGTTGCGCTTGAAGAGGATGGCGCCATAGACGCCGTCATCCATCAGGGCCGCCAGGTCGGCGTCGATGCGAGTCCCAGGAAAGCCCACCATGAACAGGCGGGCGCAGTCGCGGTAGAGGGCGGAGGCGGTCACGGGACGCAGTGTCGCAGAACCCGGGCCTCAGCTGGATACCGTTCCTTCGCGGTCCGCACCGGGCGTCGTCTGCCCGTCACCTCCCGGGGCGGTCATGTCCGCTGGCCGCCATCCCGGTCCGCCCGGGGCAGGGGTCGCCCGGCTCCTCCACGTGGCTTCCGGCGGGCTCCTCGCATCGTCATGTTGAGGCACGGCGGCGAGGCGCCAGCGCGGGATGCCAGGGCGCCTGCCCGTCCACCTGTCGGGGGAGCACGGGACGATGATTCAAATCGAGCGGGTGTATCACCACCTGGAGCCGCACGACTCGGAGGGGGCTCGCTTCCTCGTCGAGCGACTGTGGCCGCGAGGTATCAAGAAGACCCACCTGAAGCTGGATGGCTGGCTCAAGGACGTGGCGCCCAGCACGGAGCTGCGCAAGTGGTACGGCCATGAGCCCGCGCGCTGGGAGGAGTTCCAGCGCAGGTACGCCCAGGAGCTGCGGGAGCATCGCGAGGCCCTGGAGCCGCTCGTCGAGGCGGCCCGACGGGGAGACGTGACGCTGCTGTTCAGCGCGCGGGACGAGGACCACAACAGCGCCGTCGTCCTGAAGGCGCATCTGGAGCGCGGGCTGCGTCCAGCCAGGCGGCGCTCGCGCCAGCACCCGACGGTGCATTGACACAGGGGCTTGTTCCGCCACGGACGGCTGCTACAAGGGCCCCGGGATTCCGAGGCACCTTCCGCGCCTCCGTTCAATCGAGGCCCTGATGGATTTCGCCACGCTCGAGCTGTCTCCACCCTTGCTCCAGGTCATCGCCGAGCTGGGTTTCCAGGCCGCCACGCCCATCCAGGCGCAGAGCATCCCCGTGTTGCTCAAGGGCAAGGACCTGGTCGGCCAGGCGCGCACCGGCAGCGGCAAGACGGCGGCCTTCGCGCTGCCCATGCTCCAGCACGTCCAGCTCCAGGACCGACGCCTGCAGGGGCTGGTGCTCTGCCCCACGCGAGAGCTGTGCGCCCAGGTGGCGGGAGAGATTCGCAAGCTGGGGCGTCGGCTGCCGGGCCTTCAGATATTGGTGCTGGCGGGCGGGCAGCCCATCCGGCCGCAGTTGGAGGCGCTGGAGAAGGGCGTGCACATCGCGGTGGGGACGCCCGGCCGGGTGATTGATGTGCTGGAGCGCGAGGCGCTGGAGACGAAGCGCCTGGGCACGGTGGTGCTGGACGAGGCGGACCGGATGCTCGACATGGGCTTCCGCGAGGACATGGAGCGCATCATCGGCGCGATGCCGTCACGGCGTCAGACGGTGCTCTTCTCCGCGACGTTCCCTCCAGACATCGCGGCCCTGAGCCGCGCGTTCCAGAAGGACCCCGTGCGCGTGACGGTGGAGGACACCGAGGCCACGCCCGCGATTCGTCAGGTCCGCTACGACACGAAGCCCGAGGACAAGACCCAGCAGTTGCTGCGCGTGCTCCGGCTCTACCAGCCGTCCTCCGCCATCGTCTTCTGCAACCACAAGGCGACGGTGGTGGAGCTGACGAAGGCACTCTCCGACGCGGGCGTCAGCGTGGACGGGCTCCAGGGGGACCTGGAGCAGTTCGAGCGGGACCGGGTCATGGCGAAGTTCCGCAACCTCACCACGCGGGTGCTCGTCGCCACGGACGTGGCGGGGCGAGGCATCGACGTGGAGGCGCTCGACGCCGTCGTCAACTTCGACATGCCCTTCCAGCCGGAGCCGTACGTGCATCGCATCGGACGCACGGGGCGCGCGGGGCGCACGGGGCTCGCCATCGCGCTGGTGGCGCCGAACGACAAGCGCAAGGTGGAAGAGATTGAGCAGTCGCTGGGCCTGAAGCTGGAGCCGGGCGACGCGGCGGAGCTGGAGGCCGCGGCGTCGAAGCCGGGTTCGCTCGGCTCGGATTGGGAGACGCTCTACATCTCCGCCGGGCGCAAGGACAAGATGAGGCCGGGAGACATCCTCGGCGCGCTGACGGGTGAGGCGGGTGGCTTCGCCGCCACGGACGTCGGCAAGATTGAAATCCAGGACCACATCTCCTACGTCGCCGTCGCGCGCCGCGTGATCAAGGTGGCCTTCCAGCGCTTGAGCGAGGGCAAGATCAAGGGCCGCAAGCACAAGATTGAGCGCGTGAAGTAGCCGCCCGCGGAGAACGAACCCGCACGCGGAACGGGCCAGGCCCGCACCTTCTGGCCCTCCCACCCGCGACGGGTGACTCCGTCATGCGGGAATCCTCCAGTGCTGAGTGGCTTGCCGCTTCTGGGCGGGATGCCTCCCGTGGAGGTTCGCCGCGCCAGGGCAGCACCCTGCCGTGCGGTGGCGCCGAGGACCGGTGCCCTCACGGCGCATGACCTGATGCGGGCTCGTGCCTCGCACGACCTGGGAACGAGGTGGATGGCCCGGGCCGTGTCACGTGTCGCGGCGGGGTGACGGGACTCCCCGCTTCCAGCCCGCATGAATTTGTGGCGTCCGTGCATCAGCTTCGAGTCTTTGCGATGGCTGTCTGACGAATGCCAGGTAAAGGCAATCGCGAGAGGGCGTCGCTCTGCCGACACGATGAAATTTCTATGAGTGTGTTGCCCGGCCCGAGGACCGCGTGACGGCCTTCGTTCGTGGCGCTCTCGAGAAGGCAGGTCGAATTTCCTGGACGCGGCGGTGTCCACCGTCTGCCTGTCCTGTGCGGGTATCTCCGAGGGCGCAAGTCATGGATGGCAGTTGTGCAATGTTTTTGCCCGACGAGAGACGCCAGACTCGCCTCGTGGTTGTCTGACTGGGGTCATCAGGCAAATTCATACAGACGTGGCCCCATTTGTTGGGGGGCCACGGTTTTCGCAACCCTGTTTTGTTTTCCAGCAAAACAGGCGGTGCCGCTTTATGACTTGCAACGCACGACAATCTTTGGCATCTATTTTTCCCGCATCGCGTCAAATAGAGGGGAAACGGGTTATGCCCGTTTACGTCTCGCTTTCCAGGAAAACGTCATTGGCTTGCGGGCGCGCGAGTTAGAGGTTCCAGTGTCAGCGAACGATAGTGTGGTGAAGGACGGCCTGGCTGGGATCCAGGCGCGTCTGGCCCGTGTGCTTGCACAACGGTTGGGAGTCGATGCGCGCCAGTTGGACGTGCGCGAGAGCTTCAGCAGGTATGGGCTGGACTCCGTGATGGCCACGGGTTTCATCGCGGAGCTGGGAGCGATGCTCGGGCGGCCGTTGTCACCCACGCTCGCCTGGGAATTCCCTACCCTGGAGTCCCTGGCCGCGCACCTCTCTGGAGCGCGGGCTCGTCCGACCTCGCAGGTCCTTCCCAGACACTCGATGGAGGATGAGCCCATCGCGGTGATTGGCATGGCGTGTCGTCTTCCCCAGGCCCCCAATCCGGAGGCGTTCTGGCGTCTGCTGGCGGGAGGGACGAATGCCATCTCCGAGGTCCCCGCCGAGCGCTGGGACGTCAACCGTCTTTATGATCGCGACCCCGCGGCTCCCGGCAAGGTGACCTCCCGCTGGGGCGGGTACCTGGACCGGGTGGATGGGTTTGACCCGCTCTTCTTTGGCATCTCACCCAAGGAAGCGCTTCACATGGACCCGCAGCAGCGGCTCATGCTGGAGCTGACCTGGGAGGCATTGGAGGATGCGGGCATCCCAGCGGATCGGCTGCGGGGCTCGCCCACGGCTGTCATGTTCGGGGCCGTCTGGATGGATTACGAGGCGCAGCTGCAACGGCTCGGCTTGCGGCGCATCTCTTCGTACACCGCCACGGGTTACCACCACAGCATCGTCGCCAACCGCATTTCCTACGTCCTGGGTTTGCGGGGGCCGAGTCTGTCCATGGACTCGGCGTGCTCGTCTTCACTGACGGCGGTGCATCTGGCCTGTGAGAGTCTTCGCAGGGGCGAGTCGACCCTGGCCCTGGTGGGCGGCGTGAACCTGACGCTCGCGCCCGACAGCACTGTTGCCCTTTCCAAGCTCGGCGCCCTCTCTCCGGACGGTCGCTGCTACACCTTCGATGCCCGCGCCAACGGGTTCGTACGGGGCGAGGGGGGCGGTGTGGTCGTGCTCAAGCCCCTCTCCCAGGCCCTCGGGGATGGCGACTCCATCTGCTGTGTCATCCGAGGCAGTGCCCTCAACAACAACGGTGGAAGCAACGGCCTCACCGCGCCCAACACCAGCGCCCAGGCGGAGGTGATTCGCCAGGCCTGCGCCCGCGCGGGCGTCGCGACGACCGACGTGCAGTACGTCGAGGCCCATGGCACCGGCACGCAGCTCGGTGACCCGATGGAGGCCCTCGCGCTGGGCGAAGTGCTCGGTGAGGGGCGGCCCGTCGACAAGCCCCTTCACATCGGTTCGGCCAAGACGAACGTCGGCCACCTGGAGGCCGCCGCGGGCATCACCGGGCTCATCAAGGTCGCCCTGTCCATCCGGCACCGGGCGCTCCCTCCGAGCCTCCACTTCGAGACGCCCAATCCGCTCATCCCTTTCGAGGCGCTGCGGCTGGAGGTCCAACACACCCTGACGGATTGGCCGGAGCCGGACCGGAAGCTCCTCGCGGGGGTCAGCTCCTTCGGCTTCGGCGGCACCAACTGCCACGTCCTGCTCGAGGAGCCGGACGCGCCCCGAGCCGAACTCGTGCGCGTGTCGGCGGAGAGTCCGGAGGCGCTCCGGGCCGCGGCGCAGCGGCTGTTCGAGCGTCTGGACGGCGCCATCCACCAGCCCTGGTCCGAGCTGCTGCGCTCGGCGGCGGACGAAGACGGGGCGCACGCGCATCGCCTGGCGATGACGGTCCGGTCGCGCAAGGACCTGCGCGCGAGCCTCCAGGCCTTCCTGTCCGGAGAGGCCCGGGCGGGCGTGTGCGTGGGCAGCGTGGGGCCCGAGCACGGCTGGAAGCCGGTCTTCGTCTTCTCCGGCCATGGCGCGCATTGGCCCGGCATGGGGTTGTCCCTCATGCGCACCGAGCCGGTGTTCCGGGCCGTGCTGATGCGGTGTGAGCGGCTCATCCAGCAGAACGTGGGCTGGTCGCTGCTGGAGGTGCTGGGCGCGGAGGACTCGGCGGCGCGGCTGAAGCGAATCGACCTCGCGCTGCCTGCCATCGTCGTCCTGGAGATGGCCTTGACGGCGCTCTGGCGCTCCTGGGGCGTCGAGCCCGCGATGGTGATGGGGCACAGCATCGGCGAGGTGGCGGCGGCCCATGCCGCGGGCATCCTGGGCCTGGAGGACGCCGTTCGCGTCGTCTGCTTCCAGAGCCGGCAGATGCACCGGCGCAGCGGCGAGGGCGCGATGGCGCTCGTGGCCGTGCCCTGGACCGAGGCCGCCGGG
The DNA here is from genome assembly GCF_013336645.1 of Myxococcus sp. CA039A. Taxonomy (NCBI): domain Bacteria; kingdom Pseudomonadati; phylum Myxococcota; class Myxococcia; order Myxococcales; family Myxococcaceae; genus Myxococcus; species Myxococcus sp. CA039A. The sequence continues at coordinate 29,869 of NZ_JABUMQ010000013.1, forward strand.
CTGCTGGTGGGCTACGAGGGGCGGCTGGACCGCGCCATCGACTCCGGCCCGGACTCGACGGTGCTGTCGGGGGAGCCCGCGGCGCTCGCCGAGGTGCTCGCCGCCCTGCAGGCGCGTGGCGTGTTCTGCCGCCAGGGAGACATCGACGTGGCGGCGCACAGCCACCAGATGGACGTGCTGGGTGAGGTGCTCACCGAGGAGCTGCGGGGAATTCGTCCCGAGCCCGCGCGCCTCCCCATGGTGTCCGGTGTCACCGCCGCGGTGCTGGAGGGTGCGCAGGCCGATGCCCCCCACTGGCAGAAGAACATCGCGATGCCCACGCTCTTCACGGGCGTGCTCACCCACGCGCTTGGCGAGGGGCACCGCGTCTTCCTGGAGGTGGGCCCCCACGCGATTCTCAAGCACCCCATCGAGTCGACCCTGCGCCACGCCGGCCAGCCGGGGCTGTTCGTCCCCACCCTGCGTCGACAGGAGGACGCGCGGGGCACGATGCTCGACACCCTGGGCGTCCTGTATGTCCACGGCCAGCCGGTCCGCTGGGAGTCGGTTTCCAGGGGGAGCGTGGAGGAGGGCGAGGCGTCGGCGCGGGTGCTGCCCCTGTCGGCCCGAAGCCCCGATGCCCTGACGTCCCTGGCCTCCGCCTTCCGTGACGTGCTGGCCGAGGACTCGGGTGCGTCGCTCGAGGACCTCACCTACACGGCGGGCGTACGCCGCGGTCAGCTTTCGCACCGCCTGGCGGTGGTGGGTGGCTCGCGGCGGGAGATGGCGGAGGCGCTGGAGGCCTTCGCGCGAGGCGAAGCCCATCCGGGCGTGAGCCACGGGAAGGTGAGTCCGGAGGGGAAGGCCAAGGTGGCGTTCGTCTTCCCCGGTCAGGGCTCGCAGTGGCTGGGCATGGGCCGCCAGCTCCTCGGCGAGGAGCCCGTGTTCCGCGAGGCCATCGAGGCCTGCGAGCGCGCGATGCGGCCCCATGTGGACTGGTCGCTCACCGAGGAGCTCCTCGCCGAGGAGCCGCGCTCGCGCCTCCAGGACATCGACGTCGTGCAGCCGGTGCTGTTCTCGATGCAGGTGGCGCTGGCCGCGCTGTGGCGCTCGCGGGGAATCACGCCGGATGCGGTGGTGGGCCACAGCATGGGCGAGGTGGCCGCGGCGCACGTGGCCGGCACGCTGAGCCTGGAGGACGCGGCCCGCATCATCTGCCTGCGCAGCCAGCTGCTTCGCGGCAAGAGCGGGCAGGGGGCCATGGCCGTGGTGGAGCTCGGCCTGGAAGAGGCCCGCGCGGCCCTGACGGGCTACGAGGCGCGGCTCTCCGTGGGGGTGAGCAACAGCGCTCGCTCCACGGTGCTCTCCGGTGACACCGAGGCCCTGGAGGCGCTGCTGCCCACGCTGGAAGGGCGGGGCATCTTCTGCCGCCGGGTGAAGGTGAATGTCGCCTCGCACAGCCCTCAGATGGACTCGCTGAAGGACGACCTCCTGCGTGTGCTGGAGGGCCTCGCGCCCCAGCCCGCGCTGGTGCCCATCTACTCCACTGTCACGGGGCAGACGAGCGACGGGGGCGACTTCCATCCGGCCTACTGGGTCCGGAACCTGCGCGAGCCGGTGCTGTTCCACGGCGCCGTCGAGCAGCTCTTGGAGGACGGCTACAGCGTGTTCCTGGAGGTGAGCCCGCATCCGGTGCTGCTCGCGCCCATCGAGGAGACGCTGCGCGAGTCGAAGCGGGAGGCCCTCGCGCTCGCGTCGCTGCGGCGACAGATGCCTGAGCGGCGCAGCCTCCTGGAGTCGCTCGCGGCGCTGTACGCCTGGGGGTGCTCCGTCGACTGGTCGTCGCTGCACCCCTCGGGTGGGCGGGTCGTCGCGCTGCCTGGCTACCCGTGGCAGCGGGAGCGCTACTGGCTGATGGACGAGGCGGAGACGGACCCGGAGCTCAGGGGCTCCGGGGATGAGGGCCGCGCGGGACATCCCCTGCTCGGCGCTTCGCTGTCCTCCTCCGTGCAGCCCGGCACCCACTTCTGGGAGCGGAGCGTGAGCACGGCGGCGTTCCCGTATCTCTCCGACCACTGCGTCTGGGGGGACGTCGTCTTCCCGGGCGCGGCCTATCTGGAGCTGGCGCTCTCCGCCGGAGCGGAGGTGCTGGGTGAGGCGGGGCTCGTGCTCGAGAACGTCTCCCTCAGCGAGATGCTCGCGCTCAAGCCGGCGGAGTCGCGGCGCGTGCAGGTGGTGCTGAACGAGGAGGAGGCGGGGCATGCCTCCTTCCAGATTTCCAGCCGCGCCGAGGGCGACGCGGGCTGGCGCAAGCATGCGGCGGGGCGCCTGCGGCGTGAGGAGCACGCGGCCACGAGGCCCGTCTCCGAGTCGCCCGAGTCACTGCGGCAGCGGCTCCCCGTGGAGCTCTCCTCCGAGGCCCACTACCAGCGCAGGCAGGAGCAGGGGCTGATGTACGGCCCCACGTTCCAGGGCCTGCGGCGGCTGTGGCGAAGCGAGCGGCAGGGGTTGGGCCGCGTGGAGCTTCCCGAGCAGGTGGCCGCCGAGAGCGGAGTGTACCGGCTTCATCCCGCGCTCCTGGACGCGAGCCTCCAGGTCGCGGTGGAGCTGATTGCATCCGTGGCGGAGGCGTCGGCCGTGGCGCCCACCTATGTGCCGGTGGGACTGGGTCGGGTGCGGCTCTTCCAGCGGCCTGGGCGCGCGGTGTGGGTCCACGTGACTTCCGTGGGCGACGGGGCGGCGAACGAGCGGGAGCGCTCCTTCGACCTGCGGCTCCTGGATGACCAGGGACAGGTGCTGCTGGAGCTCGACGAGCTGCGCCTGTACCGGCTCGACGCGGGCGTCGCGGCCCGCAAGGCGCTCGGTGAGTGGCTCTACCAGGTGGACTGGGAGAAGCAGCCCCTGCCGGTGGAGCCGACGTGGCCGGAGCGCACACCGGGAAGCTGGCTGATTCTCGGTGACCAGGGGGGCGTGGGGCAGGCGCTGTCCACCCTGCTGCGAGCCCGCGGGGAGACGTGCGTGCTCGTCGTCCCTGGAGAGACGTATCGGCTCACGGGGCCGGGGCGCGCCGAAGTGGACCCCCGGAACGCGGAGCACCTGCGCCGGCTGCTCGGGGAAGCGCTGGGGGCCGGGACGCCTCCTTGCCGCGGGGTGGTGCACCTGTGGAGCCTCGATGTCGCCGCGAATGACGCGCTCACGCCGCGGGCGCTGGAGGACTCGCGCCGGTCCACCACCACCAGCGTGCTGCACCTGACGCAGGCGCTCTCCCAGGTGGGCTGGAGGGATGCTCCCCGACTCTGGCTGACCACGCGGGGCGCGCGGTCCGTCGGCGGGTCGCCGGAGCGCGTCGCGGTGGCGCAGGCGCCGCTCTGGGGCTTGGGGCAGGTGCTGGCCGTGGAGCAGCCGGACCTGCGCTGCACGCGCGTGGATGTCGAGGGCGGTGTGGACGCCTGCGCCGACGCGCTCCTCCGCGAGCTGTCGTCCACGACGTTCGAGGACCAGTCCGCCTGGCGCGGTGGCACGCGCTTCGTGGCGCGGCTGTCCAGGGCCCCGGACGCGCTGGTCGCTCGGGAGCCCTCGACGCTGCTTCGCGACGACGGCACCTATCTCATCACGGGGGGACTCGGCGGACTGGGGCTCGAGGTCGCCCGCTGGCTCGTCTCCCATGGGGCGCGTCACCTGCTCCTGCTGGGGCGCCGTGCTCCCACCGAGGCCACCGAGCACGTGCTCACGGAGCTGCGCCAGACGGGCGCGCGCGTGGAGTCCTTCCAGGCGGATGTCGCCGTCGCGGATGACGTGGCGCGAGCGCTGGCCCGGGTGGACGAGGCGATGCCACCGCTGCGCGGCGTGTTCCACGCGGCGGGGCTCCTCGAGGATGGCCTGCTGCTCAACCTCACCGAGGAGCGCTTCGCCGCGGTGATGGCCCCCAAGGTCCTGGGGACCTGGAACCTGCACGCCCAGACGCACCACCTGCCGCTGGAGCACTTCGTGCTCTTCTCCAGCGTGGCCGCCTCGCTGGGCACGCCGGGGCAGGCGAACTACGCCTCCGCCAACGCGTTCATGGACGCGCTGGCCCATGACCGCCGCGCGCGGGGACTGGCCGCGCTGAGCATCAACTGGGGAACCTGGACGAGCGTCGGGCTCGCGGCGGCGCAGTCCAACCGGGGTGAGCGGCTCGAGGCCCGGGGCCTGCGGGGCATGTCTCCGGACAAGGCGCTCAGCGTGCTCGGCATGTTGATGGGACAGACGCGGCCACAGCTCAGCGTGATGTCGTTCGACGCGAGGCAGTGGCTGGGCTTCTACCTGTCCGCGGCGCAGTCGCCCTACTTCACCCGGCTGGCCCAGGAGCCTTCTGCCCGGCCCTCCGTGAGCGCCGGACGGAGCCGGATTCGCGAGCAGCTCTTCGCCGCTCGTGCCTCCGAGCGCCGGGCCCTGCTGGATGGCCACCTGCGCGAGCTGGTGGGCGGCGTGCTGCGCATGGCGCCCGCGCGCATCGACCCGAGGACGCCCTTGATGAACCTGGGGCTCGACTCGCTGATGAGCATGGAGATTCGCAACCGCCTGGAGGCGGCGCTCGGGCTGAAGCTCAGCGCGACGGTGGTGTGGACCTATCCGACGGTGGCCACGCTCACGCCCTTCCTGGCGGAGAAGCTGGGGCTTCCGCTCGAGGACCGGGCTCCGGAGCCACTGGACGAAGCGGCGCCGCCGGCCATCGCCGAGGCGAGCGCGATTGACGAGATGTCCGAAGAGGAAGTCGAGCGGCTGTTCGCTCAGCGCATGGGGCAGGGCACATGACGAGCTTCGCGGAGAAAATCGCGCAGTACTCCCCCAAGCGGCTCGCGCTGCTCGCGATGGACCTCAAGTCCCGCCTGGACGCGGTGGAGGGCACCCGCTCGGAGCCGGTGGCCATCATCGGCATGGGGTGCCGTTTCCCGGGTGGAGGCAAGGACCCGGAGTCGTACTGGAACCTCCTGCGCGATGGCGGGGACGCCGTCACCGAGGTGCCTTCCTCGCGATGGACGCGCGAGGAGATGGCGCGGATGGACCCCGAGGCACTGGAGAAGCTGGGGGCGCGGTGGGGGGCCTTCATCCAGGACGTGGACCAGTTCGATGCGGACTTCTTCGGCATCTCGCCGCACGAGGCGCACCGGATGGACCCGCAGCAGCGCATCCTCCTGGAGGTGGCCTGGGAGGCGCTGGAGGACGCCGGGCAGGACATGTCGCGGCTCGCGGGCAGCCGCACGGGCGTGTTCATCGGGGTGTACAGCGACGACTACGCGTTGCTCCAGGTGGGCAACCCGTCCGCGCGTGACTCCAGCAGCGTGACGGGCGCCATCAACTGCGTGGTGCCGGGGCGCCTGTCCTACCTGCTCGACTTCCAGGGCCCCTGCCTGACCGTGGACACCGCGTGCTCCTCGTCCCTGGTGGCGCTGCATCTGGCCGCGCAGAGCCTGCGGAACCAGGAGTGCTCGATGGCGCTGGCGGGCGGCGTCAACCTCATCCTCTCGCCGCTCTCCTCGAGCAGCGTCTCCAGGGCCCAGGCGCTGTCGCCGGATGGGCGCTGCAAGACCTTCGACGCGCGCGCCAACGGCTTCGTGCGCGGCGAGGGCTGTGGCGTGGTCGTCCTCAAGCGGCTGTCGGATGCCATCGCCGCCAAAGACCCCATCCTGGCGCTCGTGCGCGGCTCGGCCGTCAACCAGGACGGCAAATCCGCGGGGCTGACGGCGCCCAACGTGCTCGCCCAGAAGGCGCTCATCCGTCAGGCGCTCCAGAGCGCGAACCTGGAGCCCGCCGACATCGACTGCGTCGAGGCGCACGGGACGGGGACGTCGCTGGGTGACCCCATCGAGATGGAGGCGCTCCACGAGGTCTACGCCAGCGGCAGGTCCGCGCGGCAGGCGCTCGTCGTGGGCGCGGCGAAGACGAGCATTGGCCACCTGGAGTCGGCCGCGGGAATCGCCGGCATCATCAAGATGGTCCTCTCGCTGCGGCACGAGGCCGTTCCGCCGCTCACGCACTTCCAGCGGCTCAACCCGCGAATCGACTTCACCGGCGAGTCCATCACCCTCCCGACGTCACTCCACCCGTGGCCCGTCCAGGCCGAGCGCAAGCGCCGGGGCGCGGTCAGCTCGTTCGGCATCAGCGGGACGAACGCGCACGTGATTCTCGAGGAGCCGCCCGCGCCCGTGGCCGCGCCGTCCCAGCGCGCGGCGGGTGCCCACCTGCTGCCCCTGTCGGCGCGCTCGCCCGCCGCGCTCCAGGCCCTGGCGCGTGGTTATGCAAGCCTCCTCGTGGCGTCGCCGGACGTGTCGCTCCGGGACGTCTGCTACACGGCCTCGCTGCGGCGCACCCACCAGGAGTACCGCCTGTCCGTCGCGGGCGAGTCCCCGGCCGCCATCGCCGAGAAGCTCCAGGACCTCGCCTCGTCGGGCGTCACCGCCGCCATGAAGGGCACGGACGAGCGGCCCAAGGTGGCCTTCGTGTTCCCGGGCCAGGGCTCGCAGTGGCACGGCATGGGTCGTCAGCTCCTCGACCAGGAGCCTGTCTTCCGCGAGGCGCTCGAGCGCATCGACGCGGCCATGCGCCCCCATGTGTCCTGGGGGTTGCTCGACGTGCTCCGGGCGCCCTCCGAGTCGTCGCGCCTGGGGGAAATCGACGTCGTGCAGCCGGTGCTGTTCGCCATGGCCGTGGCGCTGTCGGCCCTCTGGCGCTCCTGGGGAATCGAGCCGGACGCGGTGGTGGGGCACAGCATGGGCGAGGTGGCCGCGGCGCATGTGGCGGGCGCGCTCACCCTGGAGGATGCGGCGGCCATCATCTGCCTCAGGAGCAGGCTGCTCAAGCGCATCAGTGGCCAGGGCGCGATGCTGGCGACGGAGCTGTCCCTGGCGGACGCGCGCAAGGTCCTGGTGGGGCATGAGCAGCGTGTGGCCATCGCGGTGAGCAACAGCCCGACGTCCACGGTGCTGTCCGGCGATGCGGTGACGCTCGAGGAGCTTCGTGGGTCGCTCGAAGCCCGCAACGTGTTCTGCCGCTGGGTGAAGGTCGACGTGGCCTCTCACAGCCCGCAGGTCGACTGCCTGCGAGAAGAGCTGCTCTCCGTTCTCTCCTCGGTCCGGCCGCGCTCCGCCTCCGTGCCCATCGTCTCGACGGTGACGGCCGCCGGCTGTGATGGCTCGGGCTTCGATGCGGCGTACTGGGTGCGCAACCTGCGTGAGCCGGTGCTCTTCTCCTCAGCCGTGCTCGGCCTGGTCGAGAGCGGGCACACCGTGTTCATGGAGATGAGCCCGCATCCGATTCTGCTGCCCGCCGTCGAGCGGTGCATGCAGCACGCGGGACGCGAAGGGGTGACGGCTCCTTCCCTTCGCCGCGAGGAGTCCGAACGCACGGTGATGCTGGAGTCCGTGGGCGCGCTGTACCGCGCGAGCTGCCCCGTGGCGTGGACGCGGCTGTTCCCGGAGGGCGGACAGGTCGTCCCGCTGCCCACGTATCCCTGGCGGCACAAGCGGTACTGGCTCGACGCGGTGGCGACGCCCGTCGTCTCCACCACCGAGCAGGTGACGTCCCTGAAGGGCCGACCGGTCCGTGTCGCGCATGGGGTCGACGGCCAGGTCTTCGAGCTGGAGCTGGGCAGCACCTCCCTGCCGTGGCTGGGCGCGCACCGGCTGGGCGGCGTCGCAGTGGTCCCTGCCTCGGCCCTGGTTGAACTCGCGCTGAGCGCCGCGTCCGAGTCGCTGGGCTCAGGCGCCCGGGAACTCTCCGACGTGGAGTTCGAGCGCGCGCTGGTGCTGACGGAGTCTTCACGGCGCATCGTGCAGGTCCACCTCTCCTCGGCTTCGGAGGGGCGGCACATGTTCCATCTCCACAGCCGGGCGGTGGACGGAGCCGCGTCCGAGACGGAGTGGGTGCGGCACTGCCGGGGTCAGGTCCGGCCGCTGGGGGTGCTCACGGGAGTGCCGGACGTCATCGAGGCGGTGCGCTCACGCTGCGCACAGCACGTCCAGGGCGCGGCCATCTACGAGGAGCTGGAGCGCAGCGATGTCCAGTACGACGCGCCGCTGCGGACGCTGAGCGAAGCCTGGAGGCGGCCCGGTGAGGCGCTCGGGCGCGTGGTGATGGGACCGGAGCGGATGCAGGAGTCCGCGCGCTACCAGCTCCACCCGGCGCTGCTGGACGCGGGGCTCCAGACCCTGGCGCTCGCCCTCGCGGCGGAGCCCGAGAAGGCCGCGCTGTTCATGCCCCTGAGCCTCGAGTCGTTCGAGTGCCTTCCGGGCCGCGCGGACGTGCAGTGGGCCCATGTGTCCATCGCGCCCACGGTCCGCTCCGAGGAGCGCGTGGGGACGCTGACGTTGCTGGATGCAGCCGGTCGCCAGGTGGCCGTGGCGCGCGGGGTGCGGCTGCGGCGCGTGGCGACGGAGCGGCTGTTGGAAGTGCTGGGCGAGGTTCGCACCCAGGACTGGTTCCATGACGTGACGTGGGAGCCCAGGCCGGTGTGCGTGGCCCCGCCTGTGCCCGCGGACTGGCTGGTGTTCGTCGATGGTGGGGGCTGGGGCGCCGGGCTCGTGGAGGCGCTGCGCCGCCAGGGTGCTTCGCCTGTCACCGTGACCTCGGGAGGCGGATTCCAGCGGCTGGATGCACGGCGCTTCGTGGTGGACCCGAAGCGGCCGGAGGACATGGAGCGTCTGCTGCGCGAGTTGCCCGCGCTGCCCTCGGGACACGAGGGCCGTGCACTCTTCCTGTGGGGCCTCGACGCGGTGCTCGACGAGCAGACGGGGACGCCGGAGTCCTGCGTGGCCGCGCTGCACCTGGTGAAGGCACTCATGGGCGCACCTGGCCGCGCGCGGCTCTGGATGGTCACCCGGGGCGCACAGGTCACCGGCGTGGGCGACGAGCGGGTGTCGCTGGCCCAGGCGCCGCTGTGGGGCATGGGTCGCAGCGTGTCCCTGGAGCAGCCCGGCGTGTGGGGAGGCCTCATCGACCTGTCTCCGGAGCGTCATCCCGAGGAGGTGCTGGCGGTGCTTCGCGAGGTCTCCGCGTTCGGCGTGGATGGCGAGGACCAGCTCGCGCTCCGCGAGGGGCGTTCGCTGGTGGCCCGTCTCACTCGTGGCCGGGTGACGGCACCCACGGAGCCGCTGAGGCTGCGCCAGGACGCGACCTACCTCGTCACGGGTGGGCTCGGAGGACTGGGCCTGAAGGTGGCGCGGTGGTTGGTGGAGCGGGGCGCGCGGCACCTCGTGCTGCTGGGCCGTGGGGGCCTGTCGGGCTCCGGCGACGCGGCGTCGGAGCGGCGCCGTGAGGCACTCGATTCGCTCCGGGCACTCGGCGCGACTGTCACCGCGCTGGCCGCCGACGTGGCGGACCGCGAGCGGATGGCGACGCTCCTGCGCGAGACGGCCGAGACGCTTCCTCCGCTACGCGGGGTGATTCACGCCGCGGCGCTCCTGACGGAGCGACGGCTGGAGGACCTGGACCTCACGGCGATGACGGCGATGCTGCGGCCGAAGGTGCTCGGCACCTGGGTGCTGCATGAGCTGACTCGCGGGTTGGCGCTCGACTTCTTCGTGATGTTCTCGTCGACGTCGACCTTGTGGGGCGCCTCCGGCCTGGCGCACTACGCGGCGGGCAACCAGTTCCTGGAGGCGCTGGCGCACCACCGGCGGGCCTCGGGACTGCCCGCGACCACCCTGCACTGGGGGACGTGGGACGAGATTGGCGGCGAGCGCGCCGACAGCGTGCGCGGCTTCGCGCGCTTCGGCCTCAATCCCATGGCTTCGGAGCGTGCGCTCGATGCGATGGGCCAGGTGCTGGGCTCGGGCGCGAGCCACAAGACGGTCGCGTCGGTGAACTGGAGCGTGCTCAAGCCCATCTGGGAGGCCCGGCGCCGCCGGCCCTTCCTGCGACACATGGGCGAGTCCGCGTCCGCGTCGGTGGGTGAGGCGTCTTCGCGGGCGCGGTTGCTCGCGGAGCTCCAGTCGCTTCCGCCCGACCGCCGCTTCGACACGCTGGTGCTCCGCATCCAGGGAGAGGTCGGGCGCATCCTCGGGTTCGCGCCCACCGAGCTTCCCCCCACGGACCGGGGCTTCTTCCAGATGGGCATGACGTCCCAGATGTCCGTGGAGCTGCGCGCGGTGCTCCAGCGGGGGCTGGAGAAGGAGCTGCCCGCGAGCCTCGCGTTCGACCACCCCACCGTCATGGCGCTGGCGAAGCGTCTGGCCAGCAGTGTCACCGCGGTGGAAATCCCCCTGCCCACCGTGGCGGGGGCGCAAGAGCCGCGAGCGCAGGTGGCGCCCGCGCAAATCGATGACCTCTCCGCGCGCCTGTCGCAGGTCACGGAGCTGTCCGACGACGAAGTCGAGCGGTTGATTGCACAGAAGCTGAGCTGAAGCGGCGGGCACGACGGCGATGAGCAAAGAATTCTACGAGAAGATTTCGAGCCTCCCTCCCAAGAGGCTCGTGTTGCTGGCGCTCGAGCTGCACGCGGAGAGCGAGGCCCTCAAGCGGACGCGTTCGGAGCCCATCGCCATCGTCGGCACCTCGTGTCGCGTGCCGGGCGGAGCGCGGACGCCGGAGGCATTCTGGCGGCTGCTGCACGAGGGCGTGGACGCCATCACCGAAGTGCCCCGTGAGCGGTGGGACGCGGAGGCGTTGTTCGACGCCGACCCGATGAAGCAGGGCCGCACCTACGCGCGCTGGGGAGGCTTCCTCGACGGCGTGGAGAACTTCGACGCCGCGTTCTTCGGCGTGTCGCCTCGCGAAGCCGCGCGCATGGACCCGCAGCAGCGCATGCTGCTCGAAGTCGCGTGGGAGGCGCTCGAGCGCGCGGGCCAGCCGCCCGACCAGCTCGCCGGAAGCAAGACGGGCGTCTTCCTGGGCATCATCGGAAGTGACTACGCGCAGCTCCAGGCGCGGGAGCTCGGCGGGGCCCCGGACATCTACCACCTGACGGGGACCTCCCTGAACGCGGCGGCGGGCCGGCTCTCCTACACGCTCGGCCTCCAGGGGCCGTGCATGGCCATCGACACGGCGTGCTCGTCGTCGCTCGTCGCGCTCCACCTGGCCTGCCAAAGCCTGCGCAACCGCGAGAGCGACGTGGCGCTGGCCGCGGGCGTCAACCTGATGCTGATGCCGGACGCGACCATCGCGCTGTCCAGCAGCAGGGGGCTCGCGCCCGACGGGCGCTGCAAGACGTTCGATGCCTCCGCCAATGGCTTCGTGCGCGCGGAGGGCTGCATCGTCCTGGTGCTCAAGCGGCTCTCCGATGCCCTGGCCCACGGTGACGAGATTCTCTCGCTCGTCGCAGGCTCGGCGGTGAACCAGGACGGCGCCAGCAGTGGACTGATGGTCCCCAACGGCCCGGCGCAGGAGCGCGTCATCGCCCAGGCCCTGGCGAGCGGTGGCCTGGAGCCCTCGCGAATCTCCTACGTCGAGGCCCATGGGACGGGCACCTCGCTGGGCGACCCCATCGAGCTTCAGGCCCTGGCGCGGGCGCTGGCGACGGGCAGGAGCGCCGAGTCGCCGCTCTTCGTGGGTTCGGTCAAGACGAACCTCGGCCACCTGGAGGCGGCGGCCGGGCTCTCCGGCGTCCTCAAGACGGCGCTCGCGCTGCGCAACGAGGCGATTCCTCCGAACCTGCACTTCCAGCGGCTCAACCCGGACATCGTCCTGGACGGCGCGCCCGTGGTCGTCCCGACGCAGGTACAGCCGTGGCCGCGGGCAGGGCAGCCGCGTCTGGCGGGGGTGAGCGCGTTCGGAATCAGTGGAACGAACGCGCATGTCATCCTGCAGGAGCCTCCGCTTCCGGCGCCCCCGCCTCCGCTTCCTTCGCGGGGCGCGGAGTTGCTCGTGCTCTCGGCGCGCGGCGCTGACGCGCTCCGGGCGATGGCCGCGAGTCACGCGCGTTGGCTCACCGAGCACCCGGACGTGTCGCCGCGCGACGTGTGCGCCACGGCGGCCCTGTCGCGCTCCCACCACGAGCAGCGGCTCGCGCTCGCGGGCCGCACGCACGCCGACTTCGTGGAGAAGCTGGAGGCGTTCGCGCGGGGCGAGTCCGTGCCTGGAGCGGCCATCGGGCGCGGCTCGGGGCAGGTCCGCCGCCGCGTCGTCTTCGTCTTCCCAGGCCAGGGTTCGCAGTGGCTGGGCATGGGCCGGAGGCTGCTTGAGGAGGAGCCCGCGTTCCGCGCCGCGCTGGAGCGGTGCGACGTGGCCATCCGGGCCTGCGCCGACTTCAGTGTCCTGGCGGAGCTCGCGGCCGAGGAGGGCCAGGGTCGTCTGCACGAGATTGACGTCATCCAGCCCGTGCTCTTCGCCATGGAGGTGGCGCTGGCGGAGCTGTGGCGCGCGTGGGGCATCGAGCCGGACGCGGTGGTGGGCCACAGCATGGGCGAGGTGGCCGCGGCACACGTGGCCGGCACGCTGAGCCTGGAGGACGCGGCGACCATCATCTGCCGCCGAAGCCGGCTGCTGCGCGGCGTGAGTGGCCAGGGCTCGATGCTCCTGGTGGACCTGACGCTGCAAGAGGCGAAGGAGGCTCTGCGCGGCTTCGAGGACCAGGTCTCCGTCGCGGTCAGCAACAGCGTGCGCTCCACCGTCCTCTCGGGAGCCCCTGGGGCCCTCGAGAAGATTTCCGGCGCGCTCACTCAGCGGGAGGTCTTCTGCCGCTTCGTGAAGGTGGACGTCGCGTCGCACAGCCCGCAGATGGACTCGCTGCGGCCGGAGTTGCTCGCGGCCCTCCAGGGCATCTCACCCCGCGCGTCGCGTGTCCCCATCTGCTCGACGGTGACGGGAGCGCTGACGGATGGCGCGGCGTTCGGCGCCTCCTACTGGGCCGACAACCTCCGCGAGCCGGTGTTGTTCTCGACGGCCATCGAGCGACTCGCGGTCGACGGACACGACATCTTCATCGAGCTGAGCCCGCATCCCATCCTCCTGCCCGCCGTGGAGCAACACCTGCGGCACCTCGGGCGCGAGGGCGCGGTGCTGCCTTCACTCCGGCGCAACGAGGATGAGCGGGGCTCGATGCTGTCGTCGCTGGGCTCCCTGTACGCCGTGGGGCATGCGGTGGACTTCCAGCGCCAGCACCCGGTGCGGGGCCTCCGGGCGGCGCTCCCCACCTATCCCTGGCAGCACGAGCGCTTCTGGTTCGAGTCATCCCCGCGCGCGCGTCAGGTCCTGGTCGCCGGGCAGCACCCGTTGCTGGGGGCCCACGTGGCGCTGGCCGGAGAGGACGGCGCGCACCTGTGGCAGACCGGGCTGCTGGCGGACAGCCCGGCGTATCTGGGTGACCACGTCGTGCACGGAGAGGTCGTCCTTCCTGGGACGGGTTACCTGGAGATGGCGCTCGCGGGCGCCGCCGAGGCGCTGGGGCCCACGTGTCATGCGCTCGAGGACGTCAGCTTCCAGGAGATGATGGTGCTCTCCCGCGACGAGCCGCTCGCGGTGCAGATGCGCTTCACCCCGGACGAGGGCGGAGCGAAGCGGTTCCAGATTTTCAGCCGGTCCACGGAAGCGGGCGGTGGTTGGACGCTGCACGCCGAGGGCCGGCTCCGTGAAGCCGAGGCGGCGGAGGCCTTCGCGCTCGACGAGGCGCGTGCGCGGTGCACGGAGCGGATGGACGGTGAGACGCACTACCAGCTCATGAAGGAGCGAGGCGTCGACTTCGGTCCCAGCTTCCAACTGCTGAAGGAGCTGTGGAAGGGGCCCGGGGAGGCGGTGGGGCGCCTGGAGCTGTCGTCGTCGGTTGCTTCGGAGATGGCGGCCCATCAGCTCCATCCGGCGCTGCTGGATGCCTGCCTCCAGGTCATCAATGGAGCGGGGTTGGGCGACCGGCCGGGAGAGACGTTCGTTCCGATGGCTGTCGAGAGCCTGCGTGCCCACGGGCGCCCCGGCGGGGAGCTGTGGGGACACGCCCGCATCCGGCCCGGCACGCGCAGCGGCGCGGGCTCGCTCGAAGCGGATGTGACGTTGCTGGACGGCGAGGGCCGCGTGCTGATGGAGGCCCGGGGGCTGCTGTGCCGCCGGCTGGAGGCGATGCGGCGGCGGTCCTCCGACGAGGTCGATTCGTGGATGTATCAGGTCGACTGGCAGGAGATGCCGCGTGAGCAGGTGACGCCCGCTCCGGACTCCACGCCCGGGGCCTGGCTGGTGCTCCTGGACCGGCAGGGCTTCGGCCGGAAGTTGCAGGCGGCGCTGAGCGCGCGCGGCGAGCGGTGCATCCTCGTCTCTCACGGCGAGGAGTCCCGCCTCATCGAGCCCGGGCACTACGTGGTCGACCCGTCCCGGGTGGAAGGCTTCGAGCGGATTCTGGAGGCCGAGTTCGGCGCCGGGCGGCAATCGTGCCGGGGCGTCGTCCACCTCTTCAGCCTGGATGCGCCTCGTCCCGAGGACGGGCCCCAGGCCCTGGCGCGAGCGCGGATGCTCGGGGCGGGCAGTGCGCTCCACCTCACGCAGGCGCTGGTGGCTTCGGGCTTCCGTGACATGCCTCGCTTGTGGCTGGTGACGGAAGGTGTCCAGGCCCCCCGTCCCTCGGAGCAGGTCCTCCATGTGGAGCAGGCCCCCATCTGGGGTCTGGGCCGGGTGCTCTCGCTGGAGCACCCCGAGCTCCGGTGCTGCTCGGTGGACCTGGGCGCGCTCGACGAGGACCAGGCACGCGGGCTCGCCAGTGAGTTGCTCGCGTCGACGCCGGAGGAGCAGGTCGCGCTTCGGCGGCCCGCGAGGTTCGTGGCCCGACTGTCGCGCATGGAGCGAAGCAAGGCCGCGCCGGCGGAGCTTCGCGCCGATGGCACGTACCTGATTACCGGCGGCCTGGGAGGTCTGGGCCTGAAGCTCGCGGAGTGGTTGGTGGAGCGCGGCGCCCGCCACCTCGCGCTGCTGGGCCGGGGCGGTGCGTCCGAGGAGGCGCAGCGGACGCTGGAGGGCCTGCGCGCGGCGGGCGCGGAGGTCCGGGTGTGCAAGGCCGACGTGGCGGTGCGAGCGGACCTGGAGCGGGTGCTCGGAGAACTCGCGGCCCAGATGCCTCCGCTGCGGGGCGTCTTCCACGCGGCGGCGGTGCTCGATGACGGCGTGCTGGCGAACCTCACCGCGGAGCGCCTGCGCAAGGTGATGGAGCCCAAGGTCCATGGCGCGTGGAACCTGCATGTGCTGACGCAGGCCCTGCCGCTGGACAGCTTCGTGCTCTTCGCGGCGGCGGGCTCGCTGTTGGGCTCACCGGGACAGGGCAACTACGCGGCGGCCAACTTCTTCCTCGACGCGCTGGCGTCGTACCGGCGGGGACTGGGCCTGCCCGCGCTGAGCGTCGACTGGGGCGCCTGGGCTGGCGTGGGACTGGCGGCTGCGGCGGAGGCGCGCGGCGAGCGCATCTCCCAGCGAGGCGTGGACAGCATGCCGCCGGCGCAGGCGCTCGAGGCGTTGGGCCGGATTCTGACGGGCTCCCACGCGCGGGTGGTGGTGATGCGCTTCGACATGCGCCAGTGGAGCGAGTTCTACCTGACGGCGGCGAAGTCGCCGTTCCTGTCACGGCTCGCTGGCGAGCAGTCCCGTCGCGCGGAAGGCCCGGCGGACCGGGGCGCCTTCGTGGAGACGCTCCGCGCGGCGGAGCGGCCGAAGCGGGCTCAACTGCTGGAAACACACCTGTGCGAGCAGGCCGGGCATGTGCTCCGGCTGGCGCCCTCCCGCATCGACCCGCAGCAGCCCTTCGGCAACATGGGGCTGGACTCGCTCATGGGGCTGGAGCTGCGCAACCGGCTCGAGGCCAGCCTGGGGCTGCGGCTCCCGGCGACGCTGGTGTGGCGTTACCCGACGGTGGAGTCACTCGTCGAGCACCTGGCCGAGCAACTGAAACTTCCCATCACGACTCAGGCCGAGCAGCCCCGCGATGAAGCGGCGGCGCTCGAAGCCGTGCTCGTCAACAACGTCAATCAGCTCTCGGACGAAGAGGCCGAGGCGCTCCTCGCGGAGAAGCTCGCCGCATTGGCTGAGTGAAGAGAACCCCCATGGCAAACCGCAACGACGAGTCCAGCGAGCTGTCCCCCGCCAAGCGCATGCTGGTGGCGTTGGAGAAGATGCAGACGCGGCTGAACGCGGTGGAAGGTGCCGCGAAGGAGCCCATCGCCATCGTGGGCATGGCGTGCCGCTTCCCTCAGGCCGACGACGTGGACGCCTACTGGCGGCTGCTCGAGGCCGGTGTCGACGCCGTGCGGGAGATTCCGCTGGAGCGCTGGCGGCGGGATGAGGTCTCCGGCCTGGGTGAAGGGGCGATGCGCTGGGGCGGCTACCTGGACGCGGTGGATGGCTTCGACCCGGGCTTCTTCGGCATCTCCCCGCGTGAAGCGGTGCAGATGGACCCCCAGCAGCGCCTGCTGCTCGAGGTGGCGTGGGAGGCGCTCGAGGACGCGGGGCTGGATGTCGACAAGCTCTCGGGCAGCCGCAGCGGCGTCTTCATCGGCGCCTGCAACGACGACTACCACTGCATGCAGGTGGAGCAGCCGGAGACGGGAGACGCGTTCAGCGCCACGGGCGTCGCCGCGAGCGTCCTGTCCGGCCGCCTGTCCTATCTCTTCAACCTCCAGGGGCCGAGCCTGGTGGTGGACACGGCGTGCTCGTCCTCGCTCGTATCGCTCCACCTGGCATGCCAGAGCCTGCGGGCCCGCGAGTGCAACCTGGCGCTCGCCGGCGGCGTGAACCTCATCCTCTCGCCGCAGTCCCTGCTGCTCGTGTCCAAGCTGCAGGCCCTGTCTCCGGATGGCCGGAGCAAGGCGTTCGACGCCTCCGCCAACGGCTTCACCCGAGGCGAGGGCTGCGGAATGCTCGTCCTCAAGCGCCTCTCCGACGCGCTCGCCGACGGCGACCACATCCTGGCGACGATTCGCGGCTCGGCCATCAACCAGGACGGAAAGTCGACGGGGCTCACCACCCCCAACGTGCTCTCGCAGCAGGCGCTCATCCGTCAGGCCCTGGAGAACGCGGGGCTGAAGCCGGAGCACGTGAGCTACGTGGAGGCACACGGCACCGGGACGCCGCTCGGCGACCCGATAGAGGCGGAGGCGCTGCGGGAGACCTACGGCGTCCCGCGCGCTGACGGCGGCGTGTGCGGCGTCGGCTCGGTGAAGACCAACCTGGGGCACCTGGAGTCCGCGGCGGGCGTCGCGGGCATCATGAAGGTCGTCCTCGCGATGCGGCATCAGCGCATCCCGGCGCACCTGCACCTCAAGCAGGTCAACCCGCGCATCCAGCTCGAGGGCAGCGCGCTCACCATCCCCACGCGGCTCACCCCGTGGGAGGTGGCCGGGCAGCCGCGTCGCGCGGGCGTCAGCTCCTTCGGCATCAGTGGCACCAATGCCCACGTCATCCTCGAAGAGGCACCGGCGTCCCCGGTGAAGGACGTGTTGCCCCAGCGTCCGGAGCTGTTGCCCTTGTCCGCGCGCAGCCGGGAGGCGCTCCAGGCGCTCGCGGAGCGTCATGCGGAGCGGCTGGGTCGGGACGGGGGCGGAAGCCTCGCGGACGTCTGCTACACGGCCTCAGCGCACCGCACGCACCACGCCCACCGTCTCGCGGTGCTGGCGGACTCCCGCGAGCGCACCGCCGAGCGGCTTCGGGCCTTCGCGCGAGGAGAGCAGCCCGCGGACACCTGGACGGGCCGCAAGTCGTTCGGCGCGCGCCGCAAGGTCGTCTTCGTCTACCCGGGGCAGGGCGCGCAGCGCGCCGGCATGGGGCGGGCGTTGATGGAGCAAGAGCCTGTCTTCCGCGACGCGCTCGTCAAGGTGGACCAGGCGCTGCGGCCCCACCTGGGCTGGAGCGTGCTCGACGAAATCGCCGCGGACGAGCAGCACTCGCGTCTGGCGGAGATTGACGTCAACCAGCCCGTGCTCTTCGCGGTGGAGGTGGCCCTCACGGCGCTGTGGCGCTCGTGGGGCATCGAGCCGGACGCGGTGATGGGTCACAGCATGGGCGAGGTGGTCGCCGCGCACGTGGCCGGGGCGCTCAGCCTCGAGGACGCCGTCCTCATCATCTGCCACCGCAGCAAGCTCATGCGCACCCTGGGTGGGCGGGGCGCGACGATGGCGATGGTCGAGCTCTCCGCGGAGGAGGCCGAGGAGGCCATCCGTCCCTGGAGTGGCAGGCTCTGGCTGGGAGGCCTGAATGGCCCCCGCTCGCAGGTCCTGTCCGGAGACCCGGAGGCGGTCAAGGAAGCGGTCGACGCGCTCGGGCACCGGGGTGTCTTCACCCGCTGGGTGAAGATGGACGTGCCGTCGCACACCCCGCTGGTGGAGGTCATCAGTCGGGAGCTGGAAGGGCGCATCGCACGCATCACTCCGCGCGCCTCGGACGTGCCCCTCTGCTCCACCGTGACGGGCGAGTTCCTCGACGGCGCGAAGCTCGACGCGGCCCACTGGGGCAACAACCTCCGGCTCCCGGTGCGCTTCGAGGCGGCGGCGCGGCGGCTCCTCGCGAGCGAGCACACCCTCTTCATCGAGGTGAGCCCCCACCCCGTCCTGCTCCCGGCCGTCGAGCAGACGATGGGCGCGGAGGGCACGCAGCAGGGCCTGGTGCTCGCCTCCCTGCGGCGGGGCGAGGAGGAGCGGCACACCCTGCTGGCTTCACTGGGCTCCCTCTATGCCTCGGGCCACCGCGTCGCGTGGAACCGCGTGTATCCGGGCAAGGGGCAGCTCGTGCCACTGCCCGCGTATCCCTGGCAGCGCGAGCGCTTCTGGATGGAGCCTGTCTCCCGCGCCGCGCGCTCGTCGCGGACCGCCTCCGGGCATCCGCTCATCGGTGAGCGCATCGACCTGTCCGCGCAGGGAGACGTCTCCCGCCTGTGGCAGGTGCAGTTGGGACCGAAGCACTTCCCGCTGCTCGCGGAGCACCGCGTCCAGGGCGTGCCCGCGCTGCCGGCGGCGGCCATGGCCGACATGGCGCTCAGCGCGGCGAGGCAGACGCTCGGAGAGCCCGTCTCCCTGGAGGATGTGACCTTCAGCGCGCTGATGTCGTTCCCCGAGGACGAGGAGCGGGTCCTCCAGCTCTGGCTGTCGACGGAGCGTCCGGGGGCCCACACGTTCCGCCTCTTCAGCGCACCCGTCATGCGCGAGGTGCCTTCGGACGAGCTGAACTGGACGCTCCACGCCGAAGGCTCGCTGCGACAGGGCGAGGTCGCGGCGGACACGGCCCCCGTCGTGCTCGCGGAGCTTCGCGCGCGGCTGGGTGAGCAGTCCCCGGTCGAGGCGCACTACGAGACGCTCCGGGACATCGGGCTGGACTATGGCCCCACCTTCCGTGTCGTGCGGGAGCTGTACCGGGCGGACGGTGAGGCGCTGGGCCGCGTGCGGCTCGAAGGCGAGCTGACGGCCTCGGAGGCGCACTACAGCCTGCATCCGGCGCTGCTCGACGGCTGCTTCCAGGTCCTGGGCGCGGCGCTGGAGAGCATCGACAGCGAAGGGGGCGTCTACGTCCCCGTGGAGCTGAAGCACCTGCGCGTCCTGTCGCGCCCCCCGTCGGCCGGGCTCTGGAGCCACGTTCGCATCGTCAGTGGCGCGGCCACGGGTTCGAGCGCCATCGAGTGCGACGTCACGCTCCTGGATGACCAGGGTGGGGTGGTGGCGGAGGTGCGGCGGCTGGTGTGCAAGAAGGTCTCCGTCACCAGCGCCCCCGTCGATGAAGTGGACCGCTGGCTCTACTCCGTCCAGTGGCGGTCGCAGCCGCGTCCGACGGGGACGGTGGGCGCGCGCGGCGAGGGCCGCTGGCTCGTCTTCGCGGACACGCGGGGCCTGGGCGCGTCGCTGGCCACGGGACTCGGTGAGCGCTCCGGAGGCAGCGTCGTGGTGGAGGTGGGCGCCGCCTACGAGCGGCTCGACGCGGAGCACTACCGCGTCAATCCCTCCCGGCTCGAGGACTTCCAGGCGCTCCTGCGCGATGCGTTCAGCGAGCAGTCGCCGTGCAGAGGCATGGTGCACCTCTTCGGGCTCGATGTGGCGTCCGACGTGTCGAAGCCCGAGGCGTTCGAGCGCGCGGTCTCCCTGGGTGGCACCAGCGTGATTCACCTGCTCCAGGCGTGGGCACAGCGCGGCTGGCGTGACACCCCTCGACTGTGGCTGGTGACGGCGGGCATGCAGGTGCTGGCCCAGGGCGAGCCGTCTGGCGCGCCCGCCGCGGCCTTCCTGTCGGGGCTCGCCGCGGTCATCACCCACGAGCATCCCGAGCTGCGATGCGCGCACGTGGACCTGGGCGCGGAGCCCTCACCCGAGGAGCTGGCGTCGCTGACGGAGGAACTCCTCGCGGATGGGGCGGAAGACCGCATCGCCTTGCGTGGGACGTCTCGTCACGTCGCGCGGCTGGAGCGGGGTACCTCCGAGCGAGTGGCTTCGGAGCCGAGTGAACTCTCCCCGGCGGGCACCTACCTCATCACCGGCGGCCTGGGAGGCCTGGGGCTGGAGGTGGCGAAGTGGCTCGTCCAGCGGGGGGCTCGCAACCTGGCGCTGACGGGACGGAGCGCTCCCTCCGAGGAGGCGCTTCGCGTGCTCGGAGAGCTTCGAGCGGGCGGAGTCGAGGTGCGCGTCTACGGCGCGGACGTCACGAGCGCCGCCGAGGTGGCGCGCCTGCTCGGGACGATGGACGCGGAGCTGCCGCCGCTGCGAGGCATCGTCCACGCGGCCGGCGTCATCGCCGATGGTGTGCTGACGCAACTCGATGAGACCCGGCTGCGCACGGTGCTGGCGCCGAAGGTCCAGGGCGCATGGAACCTGCACGCGCAGACGCAGGGGCGGCCCCTGGATTTGTTCGTGATGTTCTCCTCGGCGGCGTCGATGTTGGGCTCGCCAGGGCAGGGCAACTACGCGGCGGCCAACGCCTTCATGGACGTGCTGGCCCATCACCGCCACGCGGCGGGCCTTCCCGCGCTGAGCGTCAACTGGGGGCCGTGGGCCGAGGTGGGCCTCGCGGCCGTGGCAACGAGCCGGGGCGACCGTCTGGCGCTGCGGGGCGTGGGCAACATGCCGCCGTCGCAGGCCCTCGATGCACTGGGCCGGCTGCTGGCGCGCGAGGCCGTGCAGGTGGCGGTGGTGCCGCTGGACCTGCGGCAGTGGCGTGAGTTCTATCTGAGCGCGGCGCAGTCGCCCTTCCTCTCCGTGCTGATGCAGGAGCGGGCGAGCACGCAGCCGTCGCGCAAGGGCGACGCGCGCGAGCAACTGGCGGCGGCGGAGCCAGGCCGGCGACGGGGGCTCCTGGAGTCCTACCTGCGCGAACAGCTCGGGCGCATCCTCCGCATGGAGCCGGCGCGCATCGAAGCCGACCAGCCCTTCGGCGACGTGGGCATGGACAGCCTGACGGGCCTGGAGCTGCGCAACCGAATCGAATCGGGCCTGAAGCTCACGCTGTCCGCGACGCTCGTCTACGCCTACCCCACGGTGCAGGCGTTGACGGAGTACCTGTTCAGCAAGCTGGAGCCCGCGCTCGACGCCGAGGCGCGTCCCGCGGCTCGCCCCTCGGTGAAGCAGGCGCGGACGTCCGCCCCGGAGACTTCCTCCGGACAGGGCCCCGAGCTGCTCGCCGTCGTCGGCATGGGCTGCCGCTTCCCGGGTGGCGCCAACGCTCCGGAAGCGTACTGGCGGCTGCTGAGTGAAGGCGTGGACGCCGTCCGCGAGGTCCCCTCGGACCGCTGGCGGAGCAGCACGGACGCGGCGGAGCATAAGGGCACGCGCTGGGGTGGCTTCCTGGACCGGGTGGATGGCTTCGACCCGGAGTTCTTCGGCATCGCCCCTCGCGAGGCCGTGGCGATGGACCCGCAGCAGCGACTGCTGCTCGAGGTCGCCTGGGAGGCGCTCGAGGACGCGGGGTTGCCCAGGTCGCGTCTGGTGGGCAGCCGGACGGGTGTCTTCGTCGGCGTCTGCGGCAATGACTACGCCATGCTTCAGGCGGAGCGTGATGTCGCGGGTGACGTCTACTCGGTCATCGGTTGCTCCAACAGCGTGATTGCGGGACGCCTGTCGTACCTGTTGGACCTGCGCGGCCCGGCGCTGTCCGTGGACACGGCCTGCTCGTCCTCGCTGGTGGCGTTGCACCTGGCGGGACAGAGCCTGCGCAACGGCGAGTGCGACGCGGCGCTCGTCGGCGGCGTCAACCTGCTGCTCTCCCAGCGGCCCAGCACCTGGCTCTCCAAGCTGACGGCGCTGTCTCCCGACGGTCGCTGCCGGACGTTCGATTCGAGGGCGAACGGCTTCGTGCGTGGCGAGGGCTGCGGCGTCGTCGTGCTGAAGCGGCTCTCCGATGCCCTGGCCCAGGGGGACAACGTCCTCGGCGTGATTCGCGCCTCGGCGGTGAACCAGGATGGTGGCTCCACCGGCCTGACGACTCCCAACGTCCTGTCCCAGCAGGCGCTGATTCGCGAGGCCCTGGAGGCCGCGAGCCTGTCGCCCAAGGACATTGGCTACATCGAGGCGCACGGCACCGGGACGCCGCTCGGTGACCCGATAGAGGTGGAGGCGCTGCGGGAGACCTACGGCGCGCGGCGCGAGGACGGCTCTCTCTGCTACCTGGGCTCCGCCAAGACGAACCTCGGACACCTGGAGGCCGCCGCCGGCATGGCGGGCCTCATCAAGGTCCTGCTCGCGCTGCGGCACGAGGCCATCCCGAAGCACCTGCACTTCAAGGCGCTCAACCCTCGCATCTCCATCGAGGACACGCCCTTCGTCATCCCGACGCGGCAGCAGCCGTGGCCCGTGTCCCAGCGGCGTCGCTACGCGGCCGTGAGTTCCTTCGGTATCAGCGGGACGAACGCGCACGTCATCCTGGAGGAGGCCCCCACGCCGCCGCCCGCGCCCGAGGCCACCGACGTGGGAGCCCAGCTCCTCGCGCTGTCCGCGAGGAGCGAGGGTGCGCTGCGGGCGCTGGCGCGCTCGTACCAGGAGCTGCTGAAACTACCGGAGGACCAGGCACCGAATCTCGAAGACGTCGCCTACACCGCCGCGCTCCGACGAAACCCCTACGAGCATCGGCTCGCGGTGGCGGGCCGCTCGCGGCAGGAGTGGGGCGAGCAGCTCCAGGCCTTCCTGGAGGGCGCGGCGCCGCCGTACCTCACGACGGGGCTCGCCGAGAGCCGACGGGAGAAGGTCGTCTTCGTCTTCGGTGGCCAGGGCTCGCAGTGGCAGGGCATGGGCAGGGATTTGCTCGCACGCGACGCGGTCTTCGCCGCCGCGCTGCGCGAGTGCGACTCGCTGCTGGCCCCGCACACCGGTGCCTCCATCATCCAGGCGCTCGAAGTCGAAGGGAATGCGTCGCGGCTGGACGAGACGGAGGTGGCACAGCCCGCCATCTTCGCCATCCAGGTCGCGCTCGCGGCGGCCTGGCGCGCGCTCGGGGTCGTCCCGGTCGCCGTCGTGGGACACAGCGTGGGTGAGATCGCCGCCGCGCACGTGGCCGGGGCGCTGAGCCTCGCGGAGGCCGCGCGCCTGGTGGCGCATCGCAGCCGCATCATGCAGCGGGTGACGGGCCAGGGCCGCATGGCCTCGGTCGAGCTGTCGCCCGAGGAGGCCGAGCGGGAGCTGACGCGCTACGCCGGGCGGTTGTCGGTGGGCGCCATCAACGACGCGCGCGCCGTCGTCCTCTCGGGAGAGCCGGCGGCACTCGGAGAGGTGCTCGAAGCCCTGCGCGCGCGGGGTGTCTCCACGCGCGACCTGGGGGTGAACTACGCGTTCCACAGCCAGCAGATGGCCCCGCTCCAGGCGGAGCTCGTTCAGGCACTGGGCCGGCTCGAGACGCGGCCGACGTCCATCCCGATGATTTCGACGGTGACGGGACAGGTCATCGAAGGTGAGTCGCTGGATGCGACCTACTGGGCGAGCAACATCCGGGAGGCCGTGCGCTTCTCCGATGCCATGAGCGCCCTGCTCGATGAGGGCCAACGGCTCTTCGTGGAGCTGGGGCCGCAGCCCGCGCTGGGCCGGTATGTCCTCCAGATGCTGGAGCGCCGCGAGCTGGAAGGCGCGGCGGTGCCGTCCCTGCGCAAGGGCCGGGATGGCCAGACGGTGATGCTCGGCGCGTTGGGCGGGCTCCACGTGAAGGGGTTCCCCGTGGAGTGGGGGCGCCTCTTCCCGTCGGGAGGCCGGCTGGCGGCGCTGCCGCTCTACCCGTGGCAGCGCTCGCGGTACTGGATTGAGGCCGCCGACGCGAAGGCCGCTTCGCTGGTGGCCGCCGCGCCTGCTTCGGAGGCGAAGCGGCCGGAGGACTGGGTCTACGACCTCACGTGGCAGGTGCGTGAGCGTGGAGTCGCTTCACCGCGCGCGCCGCGCGATGAGGGGACGTGGCTGGTCTTCGGTCACCGCGAGGGCACGGGCGCCGCGCTGGCGGCCCTGCTCGAGAAACGGGGCGAGCCGTGCTGGTTGGTCATCCCGGGTGACGAAGAGGCGGTCCAGGGCCCCGGGGTGCGGTCGCTGAATCCGCGAAGCCCCGAGCAGTTCGACCGGTTGCTTCAGGAAGTGGGCCCCGTCCGCGCCGTCGTCCACCTGTGGGGCGCGGAGGTCGCGCCGGTCTCCGAGCCCACGCTCGCGCAGGTCGAGTCCGCGCAGCAGCTCGGAGTCCACGCGGCGCTGCGCCTCGCGCAGGCACTCATGCGCAAGGGCGCCGAGAGCGCCGCCCGGCTGTGGCTGTGCACACGCGGCAGCCAGGCCGTGGGGGGAGTCACGGGAGGCTCGCCGCTGTATGCGCCCCTGTGGGGCCTCGGTCGCGTCATGGCGCTGGAGCACCCGGAGGTCTGGGGTGGGTTGCTGGACCTGGACCCAAGCGCTTCCGAGGGTGAAGTGGAGACGCTGTGGCGCGAGCTGTCCGGCGCGGATGAAGAGGACCAGTCGGCCTTCCGTGGCGGAGTCCGCTACGTGGCGCGCCTCGTCCCCTCGGCTCCGGCACGCGGGCTCGCACCCGTCGCGCTTCGCGCGGACGCGGCGTACCTCGTCACGGGGGGCCTGGGTGGGTTGGGGCTGCATGTGGCGAAGTGGCTGGTCTCCAAGGGCGCGCGGCACCTCGTGCTGCTGGGCCGCAGGGGGCTGCCTGACCGTGCCGCGTGGCCAGCGCTGTCGCGCGAGAGCGACGTGGGCCGGCAGGTGGCGGCCATCGAAGCCCTCGAAGCCGAGGGCGCCGTCGTTCACGCCCTCAGCGCGGACGTGGGTGACCCGACCCGCATGGCGGAGGTCATCGGGCTCATCCAGCAAGGGCCCGCGCCGTTGAAGGGCATCATCCACGCCGCGGGTGTGTCCACTGTCCAGCCGCTCGAGACGATGGATGAGGCGGCGCTCGCCTCCATCCTGCGTCCGAAGGTGTGGGGCGGCTGGGTGCTGCACCAGGCGACGCAAGGGTTGGACCTGGACTTCACCGTCTACTTCTCGTCCGTCTCCGCCGTGTGGGGTTCGGCCCGGATGGGCCACTACGCCGCGGGCAATCAGTTCCTCGACGCGCTGGCCCACCACCGTCGTGCGAAGGGCCAGCACGCGCTGAGCATCAACTGGGGGCCGTGGGCCGCCGAAGGCATGGTCGCCGAAGAAGGCCTGCGTTGGTTCGAGCGGATGGGCGTCAGCGGTCTCTCGGTGGAGGGCGGGCTCCAACTGCTCGGGGCACTGCTCACCACGGATGCGACCCAGCGCACCGTCGCCCAGATGGACTGGAGCCTCTTCAAGTCCGTGTACGAGTCGCGGTCGCGCAAGCCGATGCTGGAGGCGCTCGGCCCTGCTTCCGTGCCCGCGCCGCGGCCGGTGTCGCTGCCTTCCGGGAGCGACGAGTTCGCGCCGCTGCGCAACGCTTCTCCTGCGCGTCGCCGGGAGCTGGTGACGGCCTGGGTGCGTGACGAAGTGGCCCGGGTGCTCGGCTTCCCGTCGAGCGCCTCCGTCAAACTGGAGCAGGGCTTCTTCGATACGGGCATGGACTCCATCACCGCCGTGGAGCTGCGGCGGAGACTGGTGGCCCGGTTCGGCGTCCAGCTTCCGACCACGATTGCCTTCGACAAGCCGACGGTGCTGGCCCTGTCGACCTACCTCCTTCAGGACGTGCTCCAACTGGACGTGGTGGCGAAGGAGGAGACGGTCCGGACCGCGAGCAACGCGACGGAGCCCATCGCGATTGTCGGTATGGGCTGCCGCGTGCCCCAGGCCTCGGGCCCCGAGGCTTTCTGGCAACTGCTGGAGGGCGGCGTGGACGCCATCCGCGAAGTGCCTGCCTCGCGGTGGAAGGTCGACGACTACTACGACCCGAGGCCCGGCGTGCCTGGGAAGACCTACACCCGTTGGGGCGGGTTCCTGGACGACGCCGACCAGTTCGACGCGCAGTTCTTCGGAATCTCCCCGCGTGAGGCCGCGAACATGGACCCGCAGCAGCGCCTGCTGCTGGAGGTGGCCTGGGAGTCCCTGGAGCACGCGGGGCTCGCGCCGGGGCGACTGGCGAACACCCGCACGGGTGTGTTCATCGGCATTGGCAGCAACGAGTACGCGATGCTCAACGGGGTGGGGAGCGCTTCGGCCGCGGGCGACGCGTATATCGCCACGGGCAACGACGCGAGCTTCGCCGCGGGCCGGCTGGCCTACCTGCTCCGATTCCAGGGGCCGACGATGAGCTTGAACACCGCGTGCTCCTCGTCGCTGGTGGCGGTGCACCTGGCCTGCCAGAGCCTGCGCTCGGGAGAAGCCAACCTGGCGCTCGCGGGTGGCGTCAACATGACGCTCGCGCCGCACTCGACCATCTACCTCGCGCAGCTGCGGGCCCTGTCTCAGGACGGACGGTGCAAGACGTTCGATGCCTCGGCGGATGGCTACGTGCGCAGCGAGGGCTGCGGCATCGTGGTCCTCAAGCGCCTGTCCGACGCGAAGCGGGACGGGGATGACATCCTCGCCGTCATCCGTGGCTCGGCGGTCAACCATGACGGCCCGAGCAGCGCGCTTACGGTCCCCAACGGGGATGCGCAGCAGCAGGTCCTCCGCGCCGCCCTGGCCAACGCGGGCGTGGCCCCCTCGGAGGTGGACTACATCGAAGCGCACGGCACGGGCACGTCCCTGGGCGACCCCATCGAGGTCCAGGCCGTGGCCAAGGTGCTCGGTGAGGGCCGCACGTCCGAGCAGCGGCTGTTGATGGGCTCGGTGAAGACCAGCATCGGCCACCTGGAGGCGGCGGCGGGCATCGCCGGGCTCATCAAGGTGGTGCTCGCCCATCGGCACGGCGTGGTGCCACCGCACCTGCACCTCACGCGCCTCAACCCGCACATCGAGCTGGACGGCTTCCCGCTGGACATCCCGACGAAGGCCACGCCCTGGCCCGAGCGCGCGCGTCCGCGCATCGCCGGCATCAGCGCCTTCGGCCTGAGCGGCACCAACGCGCACGTCATCGTGGAAGAGGCCCCCGCGACCGAGCCCCTTGCGGCGCAGCCCGAGCGAAGCCTGCACGTGCTCGCGCTGTCGGCGAAGACGAAGGGCGCGCTCTCGCAGCTCGCGGCGCGGGTCGGTGAGCACTTCACCGCGCGCCCGGAGCTGTCGCTCGCGGATGTCTGCCACGCCGCGAACACGCAGCGCACGGGCTTCTCCCACCGGCTCGCGGTCGTCGTGGACTCGGCGGAGCAGGCCCGGGAGCGGCTGCTGGCGCTCGCGCGGGGAGAAGAGGTGGCCCGGCTGGCCCAGCACCGCTTCGAGGGCGAGCCTCCCAAAATCGTCTTCGTGTTCACCGGCCAGGGCTCCCAGTACGCGGGCATGGGCCGGGAGCTGTATGAGACCGAGCCTGTCTTCCGCGCGGCCCTGGACCGCTGCGACGCCCTGCTCGCGGGCACCTGGGAGGAGTCGCTCCTCTCCGTGATGCACGGGACGGGTTCGCGCATCGACGACACGGCGTACACGCAGCCGGCGCTCTTCGCGCTGGAGTACGCCCTGACGGAGCTGTGGCGCTCCTGGGGCGTGGAGCCCTGGGCGGTGCTGGGGCACAGCGTCGGCGAGTACGTCGCCGCCTGCGTGGCGGGGGTGATGACGCTGGAGGACGCCCTGCGGCTCATCACCGAGCGCGCGCGGCTCATGCAGGCCCTCCCGCGCGATGGCGAGATGGTGGCCATCTCCGCGAGCGAGGAGCAGGTCACGCAGGCGCTGGCGCCGTACGCGGACCGGGTCTCGATTGCCGCGGTCAACGGGCCGGCGGACACCGTCATCTCCGGCGAGCGTGAGGCGGTGGAGGCCCTCGCCACCGGGTTCCAGGCCAAGGGCATCAAGGCCCGGCGGCTCACGGTGTCCCACGCGTTCCACTCGCCGCTCATGGACCCGATGCTGGAGGCGTTCGAGAAGGTGGCGGGCGAGGTGGCCCTCCACGCGCCGCGCATCCACCTGGCCTCCAACGTCACGGGCCAGGTCCTCGCGGAGGATGCCGTGCTGGACGCCGCGTACTTCCGCCGCCACGTGCGGGGCGCGGTGCGCTTCCACGATGGACTGAAGGCCCTGCGGGCGCTCGGCGGCACCGTGTTCGTGGAGGTCGGCCCGCATCCGACGCTCACCGGCATGGCGCTCAAGGGGCTCGGGGACGACGCGGGCACCTGGTTGCCGTCACTGCGCCAGGGGCAGCCCGAGCAGCCGCACATCCTCTTCAGCCTGGGCTCGCTCTACACCCAGGGCGTGGCGGTGGACTGGGCCGCGCTGAACGGTGAGCGTCACCGCTCGCGCGTCGCGCTCCCCGTCTACCCGTGGCAGCACCAGCGCCACTGGCTGGAGGCCGCCAAGGCCCCGCGCCCCGTCTCGTCAATCACCAGCGCGCAGGCGCTCGTCGGTCAGCGGGTGCGCTCACCTCTGAGCAAGTCGCTCGTGTTCGAGGGCCGCTACAGCGCGCGCTCCCTGCCGTTCCTGGAGGACCACCGGCTCTACGGAACCATCGTCGTGCCCGGCTCGTGCCACATCGCGCGCATCATCGCGACGGCGGCGCAGTCGTTCGGGACGGGGCCGTACACCATCGAGAAGTGCCTCTTCTCCCAGCCCATCGTGCTCGCGGACGAGGAGGAGCAGCTCGTGCAACTCGTCCTCGCCCCCAAGGGAGAGGGCCGGTACGACTTCGAAATCTACAGCCTCTCCGCGACCGCCGACGAGCACACCGAGGGGTGGCTGCTGAACGGCACGGGGACGCTCCAGGTGGGCGGCGAAGGGGCCGCGCGCCCGGCGCCCATCTCCCGGCAAGACATCGAGGCGCGCTGCTCGCGCCAGCTCGGAGGCGGACTCTACGAGCGCAACTGGGACATCGGGTTCAACCTCGGCCCCGCGTTCCGTTGGATTGAGCGCGTCCAGAATGGCGGGCGCGAGTCGCTCTGCCAGATGCGCTCGCCGACGGAGGGCGATGACCGGAGCCTGTTCGTCCACCCGGGACTGGTCGACTCCTTCCTGCAGGCGATGGGCACGGACCTCATCAGCGAGGACGCGCAGTTGAGCACCGTCTACGTGCCCATCTCCGTGGAGCGCTTCCGCTTCCACGAGCAGCCGACCGGGCCGGTGTGGGCTTATGCCGTGCGCCGCGACGCGGAGGAGGCCGTGGGTGAGGTCATCACCGGCGACGTGTACGTGGTGGACGCCGAAGGCCGGGTGCTCATCGAGATTGAAGGGCTGAAGCACAAGCGCGCCCCGCGCGAAGCGCTGATGGCGGTGCTGCGCCATGGCCAGCGCGACACCCTCTACGAACTCGCCTGGAAGCGTCAGCCCCTGCCCGAGGGCGCGCCCGCGACGGGCCGTTGGCTCGTGTTCGCGGACGAGTCGGGACTCGCGGAGGCGCTCGCCGAACGGCTCATGAAGAGTGGCCGTCGTCCCGTGCTGGTCCAACCGGGTGCGGCGTACGTCCGTCACGGCGAGGACCGCTTCACCCTCGATGCCCGGTCCGCCGAGGACTACGAGCGACTGCTCGTGGAAGCGGTGCTGCCCGGCGAGTCGCTCGGGGGCGTCGTCCATCTCTGGGCGATGCGCGGGTCCGAAGGGGAGGACGTGGAGTCGCTGCGAGAGGCTCACCAACTGGGCGGAGGCAGCGCGCTTCATCTGGCCAAGGCGCTGGTGGCCTCGGCTTCGGCCGCGCGTCTCTGGATGGTGACGCGGGGTGCCCGGGCGCTGGCGTCCAAGCCGTCGCCGCTCGCGCTGAGCCAGGTGCCCCTCTGGGGCCTGGGCGGCGTCTTCTCACAGGAGCACCCCGAGCGGTGCGGCGCGCTCATCGACCTGGACCCCTCCGGCTCCGGAGACGACGCGTCGGCCCTCTGGCGCGAGCTGAGCGCGGGTGACGGAGAGCGACAGGTGGTGATTCGCGAAGGCCAGCGCCATGTCGCCCGGCTTCGCGCCTCACGGGAGGAGCCACGCAACGGCATGCCCCGGTTGTTGCCGGACGCCAGCTACCTGCTCACGGGTGGCCTCGGTGGATTGGGTCTGTCGCTGGCCGGGTGGATGGTGGAGCAGGGCGCGCGCAACCTCGTGCTCGTCGGCCGAGGCGGAGCCCGGCCCGAAGTCCAGCAGGCCCTCCGTGCCCTGGAGTCGGCGGGCGCGAAGGTCCTGGTCGTCCAGGCGGACGTGTCGAAGCTGGAAGACGTCCGCCGCGCCACCGAGGAAGCAGAGCGGTTGGCGCCGCTGCGCGGGGTGGTCCACGCCGCGGGTGTCCTGGACGATGGAATGCTCCTGCAACAGGACTGGTCGCGGTTCGCCCGGGTGCTCGCACCCAAGGTGGACGGAGCCTGGCACCTCCACACGTTGACGAAGGACAGGGCGCTCGACTTCTTCGTCCTGTACTCGTCGGCGTCGACGCTGCTCGGCGCGCCGGGGCAGGGGAGCTACGCGGCGGCCAATGCCTTCCTGGACGCGCTGGCACATCACCGGCGGGCGCTGGGGCTTCCGGCGCTGAGCATCAACTGGGGCCCCTGGGCCGAGGTCGGCATGGCCGCGCAGCTCGCGGCCCGCTACCAGTCGCAGGGCATCGAGGCGTTCACTCCCGCCGAGGCGCTCCAGGCCTTCAGCCGGGCCTTCGGTCGCGAGCAGCCGCAGCTCACCCTGCTGCGAATCCAGTGGCAGCGCTACCTCTCGCAGTACCCGCGAGGCACGGCGCCCACCCTGCTCGCGGAGCTGGTCAGCCCGGCGTCGGCGACCGAGGACACCGGACCCTCGGCCTCCGAGTTCCGGCGTCGGCTCGAGTCGGCGGAGCCCCGCCAGCGCATGCCGCTGCTGTTGGAGCACGTGCAGGGCGAGGCGGTGCGCGTGCTCGGGTTGGATGCGTCGGCGCCGCTGGAGCCCCGGGAGCGGTTGTTCGAAGTGGGCATGGATTCGCTGATGGCGCTCGAGCTGCGCAATCGCTTGCAGAAGACCGTGGGGACGTCGCTGCCGGCGACGCTCGTCTTCGACTATCCGACGGCGGAGGCCATCGCGAGCTACCTGCTCGGCGAGGTCTACGGCCTGGAGACGCAGCCCGTTGGCGAGGCGCGGGGAGAGGTCCAGGACTCCGCGCTGCTCGAACGCATCATGGAGCTTTCGCAGGATGAGCTCGCCGCCTCCCTGGAGGCGAAGCTCTCCGCACTGATGGAAGAAGGGTCATGAGCCAGCAGGAAAAGTCAGCCGAGCCGTCCGCGCTCCAGCGCGCCGCGTTGCTCGTGGAGAAGATGCAGTCACGCCTCGACGCGGTGGAGCGTGCCCGGACCGAGCCCATCGCCGTCGTGGGGATGGGGTGCCGATTCCCAGGGGGCGCCGTCGACGGGCCTTCCTTCTGGAAGGTCCTGCGCGACGGCGTGGATGCGCTGCGCGAGACGCCCGAGTCCCGCTGGGATGTGCCCGGCCATTTCGACGAGACGCGGGGCCTGCCCGGAAAGATGTACGGGACGCGGGGAGGCTTCCTCGACGACGTGGAGAACTTCGACGCGGAGTTCTTCGGAATCTCTCCCCGGGAGGCGGCGAGCCTGGACCCGCAGCAGCGGCTCGTCCTGGAGGTCGCCTGGGAGGCGTTGGAGAACGCGGGCCTGGCACCCCATCAACTCGCGGGCACCAAGACCGGCGTCTTCATGGGCGTGATGTCCAGCGACTACATGGCGCGCCTGCTGAAGGAGAACGACGCGACGCGCTTCGACGGGTACATGGCGACGGGGAACGGCTACAGCTTCGTTCCTGGCCGCGTCTCGTACGTGCTCGGGTTGCAGGGGCCGGCCATGCCGGTGGACACCGCGTGTTCGTCCTCGCTGGTCGCGCTCCATCTGGCCAGTGAGAGCCTCCGGAGAGGAGAGTCCAACCTCGCGCTGGCGGGCGGCGTGAATCTCATCCTCTCGCCGGAGACGACCATCTGCCTGTGCAGCATGCAGGCGCTCGCGAGTGATGGCCGGTGCAAGACCTTTGACGCGGCCGCGGACGGGTACGTGCGAGGCGAAGGGTGTGGTGTCCTCGTCCTCAAGCGGCTCTCGGATGCGCAGCGGGACGGTGACTCCATCCTCGCGTTGATTCGCGGCTCCGCCGTCAACCATGACGGGGCCAGCGGTGGACTGACCGTGCCCAACGGGCCGTCGCAGCAGGCGGTGGTCCAGCGGGCGCTCGACAACGCGCGCATCGCCCCGGCCCTGGTGGGGTACGTCGAAGCCCACGGGACGGGCACCCCGCTGGGTGACCCGATAGAGCTGCGGGCGCTGGGGGCCGTGCTGGGCAAGGGGCGTCCGGAGGACCGGCCGTTCTTCATCGGCTCGGTGAAGACGAACATCGGACACCTGGAGCCCGCCGCCGGAATCGCCGGGGTCATCAAGACCATCCTCTCGCTCCAGCACCAGGAGATTCCCCCGCATCTGCACTTCCGCACCCCCAACCCGCATGTGGAGTGGGACCGCATTCCGGCCCGCGTCCCCGTCGAGCGGGTGCCCTGGCCCGCCCACGAGGGACGGCGCATCGCGGGTGTGAGCTCCTTCGGGCTCAGCGGAATCAACGCGCACGTCGTGCTGGAGGAGGCTCCCTCCGCCACCGTCCCCGCCGCGTCGGACGAGGAGGCCCAGGCGCGGCTCGTGGTCCTGTCCGCGAAGACGCCCGGAGCGCTGTCCTCGCTGGCGGAGCGCTGGAGCGCGTTCCTGAAGGGCGAGGCGCCGGGCTCGCTCGCCGATATCAGCGCCACGTCGACGCTGGGCCGGACGCACCATGAGCACCGGCTCGCCCTCGCGGCGAAGTCCAGGGAGGAGCTCCTCGCGCAGCTCGCCGCCTTCGCCGCCGGGGAGAGCCACGCGGGCCTGTCGGTGGGACGCCGGGGCAGCGGAGCCGGACAGCGGATTGTCTTCGTCTTTCCGGGTCAGGGCTCGCAGTGGCTGGGAATGGGACAGCAGCTGTACGCGCGGGACGCGACGTTCCGGGAGGCCATCGACCGGTGTCACGAGGCGCTCGGCCGTCATGTCGACTGGTCCTTGCGCGAGCTGCTGACGAAGCCCGGACAGCAACCTCGATGGAATGACATCGACGTCATCCAGCCGACGCTGTTCGCCTTGCAGGTAGCGCTCGCGGCGGTGTGGCGCTCGTGGGGGCTGGAGCCTCACGCGGTGGTGGGCCACAGCATGGGAGAGGTGGCCGCGGCGCACGTCGCGGGGGTGCTCTCGCTGGAGGACGCGGCGCGCATCATCTGTGAGCGGAGCAAGCTGCTCCGGCGCGTCAGTGGCAAGGGCGCCATGGCCGTCGTGGACCTCTCCCGCGAGCAGGCGGAGGCGGAGATTCGGGGCGCCGAGGACCGCATCGCCATCGCCGTGAGCAATGGCCCGAAGGCCACGGTGCTGTCGGGAGACCCCGCGGCGCTGAAAGAGGTGATGGAGCGGCTGGAGCGTCGCGAGGTGTTCTGCCGCTGGGTGAAGGTGGACGTGGCCTCGCACAGCCCGCAGATGGACCCGCTGCGGCAGGAGCTGCTGGAGCGGATGGCGGCCGTGCGTCCCACCGGCGGCACGGTGCCGCTCTACTCCACGGTGACGGGTGCCCCCATCGAGGGCCAGGAGCTGAACGCCTCGTACTGGGTGCGCAACCTGCGCCAGCCCGTGCTGTTCGCGGACGCGGTGCAGCGCCTCATCCAGGATGGAAACGTCCTGTTCATCGAGCTGAGCCCGCACCCCATCCTCGTGCCCTTCGTGGATGCGATGTTGAGGGAAGGGGACACGTCGGGTCGCGGGCTCGTGGTGCCGAGCCTGCTCCGAGAGCAGGAAGAGTGGCCGAGCCTGCTCTCGTCCCTGGGCGCGATTTCCACCCGCGTGGACCGCGTGGACTGGCTCCGGCTGCATCCGGACAAGCGCCGTCGCGTCGCGCTCCCCTCGTATCCATGGCAGCGCGAGCGGCACTGGCTGGAGCTGAAGCCGGCCATCTCGCGCGGTCGCGTCGCGCGAGTGGGAGGGCATCCGCTGTTGGGTGCGTCGTTCACCACCTCCGTGCAGACGGAGAGCCGCTTCTGGGAATCCACGCTGAGCGCGCGGGAGCCCTCGTTCCTGGCGGACCACCGCGTGGGCGGGCAGTGCGTGGTGCCGGGCGCGGCCTATCTGGAGATGGCGCTGTCGGCGGCGCGGGAGCTGACCGGTGGGACGGCGCACGAGCTCGTCGACACGTCCTTCAAGGAGGGCCTGCTGCTCCCCGAGGGACATGAGCGCACCGTGCAACTGGCGCTGAGTGACGAGCGCGAGGGTGTCCTCTCGTTCCAGCTCTCGAGCCAGAAGGCGGGCACGGAGGCGAGTGCACCGGCGGGCTGGATGGCGCATGTCGTGGGGCACCTGCGTCCCATGGACGAAGCGCTGTCCGTCCCCACACCCGAGTCGTTCGAGGCGATTCGGGCGCGTTGCCCGGAGGTGATGGAGTCGGCGGCGCACTACGAGGCGCTGGCGCGCGGTGGCGTGGCCTACGGACCGGCGTTTCAGGGTGTGCGGCAGGTG
Organism: Myxococcus sp. CA039A; assembly: GCF_013336645.1. Taxonomy (NCBI): domain Bacteria; kingdom Pseudomonadati; phylum Myxococcota; class Myxococcia; order Myxococcales; family Myxococcaceae; genus Myxococcus; species Myxococcus sp. CA039A. Next base: position 64,694 of record NZ_JABUMQ010000013.1, read on the forward strand.
TGGCGTGGCCGAGGCGAAGCGCTCGGACATGTCCGTTTGCCGGAGCCGCTCGTGGCGCGGGCGTCGGCGTATCGCATCCATCCCGCGTTGCTCGACGCGTGCTTCCAGTTGGTGGCCGCGGCCGTTCCCCAGGAAGACCTTGCCCAGGATGCGGGCCCCGCCGTTCCCGTGGCGCTCGCGAACCTGCGGCTTCACGAGCAGCCGGGGACAGAGGTCTTCTGCCACGTGCGGTTGCGTCCCCTGGAGGGGGCGCGCGGCGGTGTCTACACGTTCGACCTGGAGCTGCGTGATGCGTCTGGCCGGCTCCAGGTGGAGGCGCTCGGGCTGCGCGTCCAGCAGTTGGACATGCCGGTCGCGGAGGGCACGGGGAGGGACCTCTTCTTCGCGCAGGAATGGCGGCATGCGCCGGCTGTCGAGCCTGTCCCGTCCTCGGGCACCGAGGCGGGTGGGCGCTGGTTGCTCATCGCGGACGGCAGCGAACTCTCCGACACGGTCGAGTCCCTGCTGCGAGAGCGACAGGGCGAGGTCCTCCGGGTCGACGTCACGGGTGCGGGCCCGGGGCGCCGGGTCGTGGACACGGCTTCGCCCCAGGCCTTCGATGCGGTGCTGTCAGAGGCCTTCGGCGCGGGCTCGCAGCCACGCGGCGTGATTCACCTGACGGGCCAGGAGCCTCGCGAGGTGGATCCGCTGATGGGGTGTGGTGGCGTGCTGCATCTGGTCCAGGCGCTTGGCCGTGCGGGCCTGTCGAGCCCGCCCAGGCTGTGGCTCGTCACGCGAGGTGTCCATCATGGCTCTGACGGTCGGTCCGCCTCGGACGTGCTCCAGGCTCCGCTGTGGGGCCTGGGCCGGACGCTCGCGCACGAGCACTCTGAGCTGAAGTGCACGCGAGTGGATGTGTCCGCTGCCCTGGGCTCGGGTGATGCGGGCGTCGCGCTGGTGCGGGAGCTGCTCGTGGCGGACGCGGAGGAGGAGATCTCCCTGCGCGCGGATGGGCGCCATGTCGCCCGCATCGTGCGCGGTGTTCCCGGCAGGCCCGTTGGCGAGGCCGTGGTCCCCTCGGCGGGACACCCGTTCCTCCTGGAGCGGGACGTGCGAGGTCGTCTGGAGCGGAGGGCGAATACACGGCGCCCACCCGGGCCGGGCGAACTCGAAATCGAGGTCTCCGTGGCCTCCCATGGAGGGCTCGAGTCCGAGCCGTGGGAAGCAGAAGGTGGCGTCATCGGGTGCACTGGGCGCGTCGTCGCCGTGGGCGAAGGTGTGAAGGATGTCGTGCTCGGCGAGGAGCGGGTCGCGCTGGTGGCGTCGCGCCTCGGGTCGCACGTGTGTGTGCCCGTGGTGTGCACGGCCCTCCGCCCGTCGTCCTCGTCACACGAGGACGCAGCGGCGCTCGCGGCGGCCGTTCTTCCTGCCTGGTACGCGCTGTTCCACCTGGGCCGACTGGAGAAGCGGGGCCGCGTGCTGATTCTGGGGACTTCGAGCGGGCTCGGG
>NZ_JABUMQ010000140.1:0-26635 GCF_013336645.1 Myxococcus sp. CA039A
CCCCCAGGTCCCGCACGGTGGCCTCGTCCCCCTGGCGGAAGCGCTCGAAGATGGCCTCACGCAGCTCCAGCCGCACGCCCGGCCCGGTGTCCTCCACCACCAGCCGGCCTCGCCCCGCCTCCGCGCTCAACGCGACGCGGATGCTGCCTCCCGGGGGCGTGAACTTGGCGGCGTTGGACAAGAGGTTGAGCACCACCCGGTCCACCTTCTCCGAGTCCACCTGCGCCGGCAGCATCGCCGGCAGCTCCAGCGCGAAGTCCAGCCGCCGCTCCGCCGCCAGCCCCTCGAAGTTCTCCGCGCCCAGCCGCACCAGCCTCGCCAGGTCCACCTCCTCGTACTGGAGGCGCATCTTCCCCGCGTCCAGCTTGGCCACGTCCAGGAGCGCGTTCACATGCCGCAGCAGCACCCGCGCGTTGCGGCGCACCACCTCCAAGTCCTTGTGGGCGGACTCGGACAGCTCCCCCTGGTTCAGCAGCCGCTCCACCGGCCCCAGGATGAGCGTCAGCGGCGTGCGCAGCTCATGGCTGACATTGGCGAAGAAGCCGGTGCGCTGCGCCTCGGATGCCTTCAGCCTCGCGTACAGCTCCTCCAGCTCCACGGAGCTCTTCTCCAGACGCACCCGGCGCTCCTCGGACAGCCGCGCCGCCTCCGTGAACTCCACCACCCGCCCGCGCAGCGGCACCAGGTACATGCCCGTGGCCACCGACGCCACCGCCGTCACCACCTTGATGCCACCCGCCAGGTAGTAGGCCGAATACCAGACGTTCCACACCTCCATCAGGTGCGTCAGCCCACACGCGCCAATGAAGACGCCAAATGACAGAATCATCCCGCCAAAAGGCAGCCGGCTGCGTCGCACCATCGCGTACAGCGACAGGGAGATGAAGAAGTAGGCGGCGCCGATGAGCGCGTCCGACAAGACATGCATCACCACCAGCTCCTGCTTCCACAGATAGCAGTGGCCGTGAGGCATGTTCCAGGCACCGTAAAGCACGTCCCGCAGACCCGCCCAGGGTCCCTCTTCCGCCAGGGAAGACCGCACCAGGGAAACCGCGCCGCGTACCGCATGTCCGAGCTGGTCGTTCATGGCGTTCCCTTCCACTGTCCGCATGACAGGGGGGCCCCCCATGGCCCTCCCCCCAAGAAAGCATTCCACGCAAAACAGGCACCTCTTGCTACCCCCCCATCTCACACTGGCGCGAGGGGAAAGGGCATTCACCCCGGCTCCACGCGCCGGGTGCTGGACAGTCGCCCTCCCCCCCGAAATGAGGTAGAGGGCTCAACGCCATGCTCGTCTCTCTCGTCATCCCCGTTTACAATGAGATTCCCACGCTCGCGGAGCTGCTGCGCCGCTGCATCGCCGTCGACTTTCCGAAGGAGCTTGTCCTGGTGGACGATTGCTCCCGGGACGGAAGTCGGGAGCTGCTCCAGCAGCTCGCGGAGCAGGGCGTGGGCGTGTTGGGGGGAACCCCCAAGAACCGCAACGAAGTCCGGGTGCTGTTCCAGGAGCAGAACCAGGGCAAGGGCGCCGCGCTGCGGCGCGGCTTCGCGGAGTCGACGGGGGACATCATCCTCGTTCAGGACGCGGACCTGGAATACGACCCCAAGGACATCCCGAAGGTGATTCAGCCCATCCTGGACGGGGATGCGGACGTCGTCTTCGGCAGTCGCTTCACGGGGACGCCCCGGCGGGTGCTGTACTTCTGGCACACCGTGCTCAACAACATGCTGACCACGCTCTCCAACATGACGAGCGGGCTGAACCTCACGGACATGGAGACCTGTTACAAGGCCTTCCGCGCCGAGGTGCTGCGCTCCGTCGAGGTGGAGGAGAACCGCTTCGGCTTCGAGCCCGAAATCACCGCCAAGGTGGCCCGAGGCAACTGGCGCATCTTCGAGGTGCCCATCAGCTACCACGGGCGCACGTACGAAGAGGGCAAGAAGATTGGCTGGAAGGACGGCGTGCGCGCCCTCTACGTCATCGGCAAGTACGCGCTGAAGCGGTAGGGGCGGCGGGACATGGCCGCCGCCCCCACCGGGGCGGTGCTACCCGTGGGCCCGCGTCTCCGGCGCCGGCGGCTCGGGCGGCGGCGCGGCGGGCTCCACGCCCATCAAGAGCGCCTTGGCCGCGTCCACCGCCTCGCACGTGCCCGTCAGCGCGAGCACGTCTCCAGCCCGCAGCACCTCCTGCGCGGTGGGCACGGAGAGGCTCTCCTCACCGCGCTGAATCGCGAGCACCGTCGCGCCGGTGAGGCCGCGCAGGTTCACCTGGGCCAGCGTCTTGCCCGCCACCGGGCTCTTCTCCTCCAGCCGCACGGACGCCGGCGCGCCCAGGCCCGGCAACAGGCCCTGGACGTGGTCCAGCGCGTGCTCGTCCCCGCCCGGCTCCTTCGAGTGGGACTGCGCCGCCAGCGCCGCGACGATGACCTGCGCTCCGGCGCGCACGTGTCCGTGCAGGTTGGTGGCGCCGCGCCAGAACGCCACACCCAGCGCGCCCACCAGCGTCAACACGATGAGGGGACCGGTGGCGCCCTTGAGGAAGGGCTGCGTCACCATGACGACGGGGATGCCCACCAGCAGGACGATTCCCACCTGCAGCGTGACGAGCAGCACCCGCCGGGGCGCCGCGGCCAGGTCCAGCTTGCCGTCCTTGCGCGCCGGCAGCGCGGCTTCCGCCAGCGTGGCGCCCAGCCGCCGGGCGATGCCGATGACGCCCAGGATGAACGGCACCGACAGCAGCACCGCGCCGCCGAGGATGACGTTCTTGGACACGTCCTCGTCCAGGCCCGTGCGCGTCTCGACGAAGCCCGCCATGCGCTCGGCCGACATCGTCGTGCCAATCACCAGCGTCACCAGCAGCACGGCGTCCAGCACCAGCAGGCGAATCAGCCGCCGCACGTCCGCGCCCAGCGTCTCGCGCCGGGGCGCCTGCCGCAGCCGCTCCACCCAGGTGCCGTACAGCGTGACGAAGGTCTGCAGCGGCTTGGGCAGCTTGCGGTCCACCCACGTCGCCACCGGCCCCGACACCTTGATGAGCAAGGGCGTGGTCAGCGTGGTGATGGCCGACACGGCCACCGCCACCGGATAGATGAACGAGCCCGTCGCCTTCAAGGACAGCCCCAGGCCCGCGATGATGAAGGAGAACTCACCAATCTGCGCCAGGCTCATGCCCGCCTGGACGGACGTGCGCGTGCCGTTGCCCGTGAGGAACGCCCCCAGCGTCACGCTGAGCAGCTTGCCCAGGATGACCACCGCGGTGAGCACGAGGATGGCCGCCCAGTGCTCGACGATGAGCTCCGGGTTGATGAGCATGCCCACCGACACGAAGAAGATGGCCGCGAACATGTCGCGCACCGGCTGCACCAGGTGCTCCACCAGCTTCTCCTCGCCCGACTCCGCCACCAGCGAGCCCGCGAGGAACGCGCCGAGTGCCACCGAGTAGCCGAACGACTGCGCCAGCAGCGCCACCGCGAAGCAGATGCCCACGCTCGTCACGAGCGTCGTCTCCGGCCGGTTCAGCTTGATGACCGCGCGCATGGCCCGGGGGATGATGAACAGGCCCACCGCCACCAGCCCCACCAGGAACGCCACCAGCTTGCCCGTGGTGAGCGTCAGGTCCTTCACGTTCAGGCCCGCGCCCGTGGAGACGGCCGTCAGGGTCGCCATCAACAGCACGGCGATGAGGTCCTCGACGATGAGCACCCCCACCACCAGCTCCCGCAGCTTGCCCCGGATGCCCTGCTCGTCGAACGCCTTGGCGATGATGGTGGTGCTGGAGATGGCGATGAGCGCGCCGGTGAAGAGGCTCTCCAGCGTCGTCCACCCGAAGGCCCGCCCCACCACAAAGCCCAGCCACACCATGATGCTGCACTGGATGACGGCGGTGACGCCGGCGGTGAAGCCCACGGAGAACAGCTTGCGCAGGCTGAACTCCAGCCCCAGCGAGAACATCAGCAGGATGACGCCCAGCTCCGACAGCGTCGTGACGACCTCTGGATTGGCCACCAGCGGAATCGGCACGAAGGGCCCCACGACGAGCCCCGCGAGGATGTAGCCCAGCACCACGGGCTGTCGCAGCTTCTGGAAGAGAACAGTCGTCACCGCGGCGACGCACAGGACAATGGCAATGGCCTGGAGGACCTCGTGGGCTCCGTGCATCAGGTCACCTCAAGAATGAAAAACTCGGATGGGACACGACCCGCCGTCGCTCCGACGAAATCGGAGACAAAGGCCGTCGCGCGTGAAGGAAAGGAAAAGACGTCGTAACGCCGGAAATGAGCGCGGGCTCGAACAAGCGCCGGACGAAGCCGGCACGACGCTCGCGGCTCAGCGGCCCCGGGGAGGACCGCGCAACGGCCGGGTGACGATGGAGGGACGGTCCGCGATATCCCCGCTCGAGGTCGGGGCCGCCGCGGACCGACGTTCTCTCAAGGTGACGCGCGCGACGGCGTGACGCCGCTCACGGCCCCAGCGATGGAGCGCCTGGAGGTCCGGCTCGAAGGCGGCGCGGCCTCGCGCGGAGGACGGCGGGGTGAAGGCGAGGCCGGAGCCGACGTGCAGACCCGAGTCCCAGCCCCCCAGGTCGGTGACGTGGAACTGCGCGCCCCACCGACGTGAAGGCCCTTTCGAGGACTTCGAGCCCTGGCGGACGGAGGTCGCGCCGCTGTCCAGGTAGAAGCTCCGCTCGGAGGCCCACACGGTGGGGCACTCGGCGGCCTCGGCGCGAAAGACCGTGGCCAGGACGAGGCTCACCCCCAAGACGAGCAGCACCGTCCGGAGCGTCTCGCTCCCGGAGCCGGGCATTCGCGATGTCGTGCCGGGGGAGCGCATCACTCGTTCAGGTACTACGCCGGACCTGGGCCCGTAAAGCGCGCCCTGCCTCACGCTCGCCAGTCCGCTGGAGCCAGGCTACTGGCGCGGGACAACTGCTCCACCGGTTGTCGCGCTCGCTGACGCGTGAGGCTGACGCCTTGCTCCAGGCCGACGCGTCACAGACCTGTAGGGCCATGTCCTCCCCCCGCGTGGAGCACCGTCGCGTCGGTGAAGGGGCGCGGGGCCCTTCCGTGTGGAGGGGAGAACGTCCACCCGTGCACATCGACGGCAGGCGTCGATTCGTCGTGGGGCGGGGCCTGCCGGTTGCGAGGATCGGCCCTAACTTGAGGGCGTGCTTTCACGATTCTTGCTCTACGGGTGCACGGGTTGGGTGTTGGAGGTCCTCTTCACCGGGGCTGGCGCGGCCTTGAGCAGGGACCGGAGCGCGACGGCGCGGACCTACCTGTGGATGCACCCCATCTATGGAGGCACAGCGCTGGCGCTGGAGGAGGTCTCCGCGCGGCTCAAGCCCCTGCCTCGGCCCCTGCGGGCGCTGGCCTACACCGCCCTCATCTTCGGCGCGGAGTACGCCACGGGGTGGATGCTGCGCAAGCTGCTCGGCCGCTGCCCGTGGGACTACGCGCCGCACCGGTGGAGCGTGCACGGCCTCATCCGCCTGGACTACGCGCCCGCCTGGTACCTCACCGCGCTGATGTTCGAGCCGGTCCGGGACGGGCTGCTCCACGTCACCAGCGAGGCCCTGCGCCACACCCCCGAGTACCGGGAGGCGGAACAGGCGGGGGAATTGCCCGTGTGCCTGCCAGAAGGCCAGGCGGAGCAGGCCGGCGTGGTGGCCGCGCGCTTCGAGCAGGCCCACTCGGAAGCGGCTCCCTGAGCCCCCGAGCCTCGGGTCTCCAAGTCCGGTGGCCGACTGCCCCCCAGGCGGTTATTGGAGCGCCGCCGGCTTTTCTTCCTCCGTGCCGCGTCGCGTAGTACCTTCGCGACCGCTCTTCCCACGCGCCAGCGGGAAATTCCGCCGACTCTTCGAAAGTTTCCGCCCTCGTATGTTCGACTGGCTTCACACCCTTTTTTCGCGCGACCTCGCCATCGACCTCGGGACGGCGAACACGCTCATCTACATCCGCGGTCAGGGCATCGTGTCCAACGAGCCCTCTGTGGTGGCCGTCCAGCATGACGCGCGCGGGGGCAAGAAGGTCCTCGCGGTGGGCAAGGAAGCCAAGGAGATGCTGGGGCGGACGCCGGGCAACATCGTTGCCATCCGGCCGATGAAGGACGGCGTCATCGCCGACTTCGAAATCACGGCGGCGATGCTGCGCTACTTCATCCAGAGCGCGCACAACCGCAAGACGCTGGTCAATCCTCGCATCATCATCGGCATCCCCTCTGGCATCACCGAGGTGGAGCGCCGCGCGGTGCGTGAGGCGGCAGCGAACGCGGGCGCGCGCGAGGTCTACCTGATTGAGCAGCCCATGGCGGCGGCCATCGGCGCGGGCCTTCCGGTGACGGAGCCCAGCGGGAACATGATTGTGGACATCGGCGGCGGCACGTCCGACGTCGCGGTCATCAGCCTCGCCGGCATCGTGTTCGCCAAGAGCGTGCGCATCGGCGGCGACAAGCTGGACGAAGCCATCATTCAGTACGTGAAGCGCAAGTACAACCTGCTCATCGGTGAGCGCACGGCCGAGCTCATCAAGATGGGCATTGGCACCGCGTACCCGACGGACGAGGTCATGACCATGGAGATCAAGGGTCGCGACCTGGTGGCCGGTGTGCCGCGCACGCTGACGGTGTCCAGTGACGAAGTCCGCGACGCGCTCGCAGAGCCCGTCAACGGCATCGTCGAGGCCGTGAAGCTGACGCTGGAGCGCACGCCGCCGGAGCTGGCGGGTGACATCGCCGACAGGGGCATTGTGCTGGCCGGTGGTGGCGCGCTCCTGAAGAACCTGGACACGCTGTTGCGCGAGGAGACGGGCCTGCCCGTGTTCCTCGCGGAGGACCCGCTCTCCGCCGTCGTGATGGGCGCGGGCAAGGCGCTGGAGTCGCTCGATATCCTCCGGCAGGTCTGCCAGCCGGGCTGAGGCCCGGAAGTCACTTCCCGCCTGCGCCCACGGCGCCGAGCCTTTCACGAGGCCGGCGCCGTTCGTGTATCCGGGGACGGGTTTGACAGCCATGTGGCGCCTGGATTGTGGTGCACCGCATGAGCTCATTCTCGGTTCGTCACACGCTGTCGGGAGTCCTCGCCGCCACGCTGCTCTTGTCCACGCCCGCCCTCGCCGACTGGGTCGGGGACCTGCGCGTGAAGAGCGCCCCACTGCCCGGACAGAAGGGCGCGCCCCCGGAGACGAAGGGCAAGATGTACGGCCGTCCGGGGATGATGCGCATGGACCTGGCGCCCGCCGAGGTCCCCGGCGGCATGTCCATCATCTTCGACTGGGACAAGCGCACCGGCACCACCCTCTTCCACTCGAGGAAGGCCGCCACCAGCCGCAGCCTCGATGACATGTCGGTGAAGATTCCCGGCACCTGTGTGGGCAAGGACCAGGACTTCGACGCCTGTTTCAAGGAGCAGGGCTTCAAGAAGGTCGGCACCGAGAAGGTCAACGGCCACCCCACCGTCGTCTACGAGGGCGTTCCTCCCGGCGCCGAGGGCAGCATCCAGCGCCAGAAGGTCTGGCGCCCCACCGACCTCCCCGAGGTCGCCTACGTGCGCAGCCAGACCTTCGACAAGCAGGGCAAGGTCCAGGCGGACATCGACGTCACCAACATCCAGATGGGCGCGCAGCCCGCCTCGCTCTTCGCCGTCCCCGCGGGCTACCAGGAGCTCGACGCCGCCAGCGCCGCGCCCCCCATCATGGGGTCCTTCAAGCCCGAGGACCTCCAGGGCAAGACGCCCGAGCAGATTCAGGAAATGATTCGTCAGCGCATGCAGCAGGGCCCGCCGCCCGCGAAGAAGAAGTAGCGCCGCGTCACCCCGTGCGAGACGCCGCGCCGCCGCTTCCAACGCCCAACGCTCGGGCCTGGGGGCGGCGGTGCTTCGCATACAGGTCATCGCGCCACGCGAGCAGGTCGGGGAACGCGGCGGCCAGTGACTCGTGATGCCAGATTTCGCGCGTCCCCGGCCCGAGCGGCAGCCACGCATCCTCCACCGGCCGCGCGAACTGGAGCATGGCGCACGCGGTGATGTCCGCGTAGGTGAAGCCATCCTCCAAGTAGGGCCGTCCACGAAGCTCGGCGCGCAGATGCTCCAGCGCGGGGATGGCCGTCTGACGAATCGCCGCCTCCGGGTCCGCCATGGCCTTGTGCTTGCGTGCGATGAAGCGCGCGCCCAACCGCGCCGTCGGAGCGGACACGCCCCGGAGGAAACCCGGGATGAACGAGGGCAGGCTCTCCGCCTGCGCGCGCGGGTTGTGGAGCAGGCGGCTCACCACGCTGGCGCGAGCAATGCTCAACACCTGGTCACTCACCGCCTCCCAGCGCTGGATGGCGGCCATCGCGCTTGCGGGGAACAATGCCGAGCCCTGCCCCAGCGCCTCGGCGCGGCGGGCGATGGCGAACGAGCCCGTCGTCGCGACGTCCTGCTCGACGAACAGCGGCACGGAGGGATGCGTGCCTTTCGGAGTGCGCCAGCGCAGGGCCAGCTCACCGATGAGTGGCATGTGCTCGCGATAGCGGTGGTCCACACGGTGATGGTCCAGCGCCCAGCGGGCCTTCTCCGTCCACCCCGAGTAGCTCAACCCGTAAAGAGTGCGCATGCGCCGGGACGCTACCGCCACCACGGGGCCCGTGCATACTGGCCGCATGCCTTCAACTCTCCAGCTTCATCTCCGAGACTTGAGCAGCACCCTGGTGGCGGCCTGGCGCCAGGAGTTCGCGGACCTGCCCGGCATCACCATCTCCCACGGCGACATCTTCTCCGAGCGGGAGGGAGTCGTGTCCTCCGAAGCCCCCATCGACGTGCGCGCGGACGCCATCGTCAGCCCCGCCAACAGCTTCGGCTTCATGGATGGAGGCATCGACGCGGTCTACACGTACCAGCTCGGCCCCCAGGTGCAGGAACAGCTGCGGGAGCTGCTCGCCCGGGAGCACGGCGGCGAGCTGCCCGTGGGCTGCGCCGTGCTCGTGCCCACCGGTCGCGAGGAGATTCCCTGGTGCATCAGCGCGCCCACCATGCGCGTCCCGTCGGACGTCAGCGACACCGTGAACGCATATCTGGCGCTCCGGGCCTCGCTGCGCGCCGTCCTCGCCCATAACGTCACCGCGAAGAATCCCATCCGCACCGTGCTCTGTCCGGGGCTGGGCACCGCCGTCGGTCGCATGCCACCGGCGCGGTGTGCGAAGCAGATGAAGGAAGCCTGGCTGAGCACCGTGCGAGGACCTCCCTCCATTCCCGTGTCGGTGAGACAGGCCGCCGAGGATGACTGGCGGCTGCGGCAGTAGCGCCTCACCGGCCCTCCACCTCCGCGGCCCCGTGGTACAAGCCGGCCCCGATGAGCCCCGCCAAGAAGACCCTGTCCGCGAGGAAGAAGTCTCCGGCCCAGAAGCCGTCGGTGCCCGAGAAGGCTGTTCCCAGCAAGCCCATGGCCCGGAATGCAACGCCCGATAAGCCCGCTCCCGCGAAGGCCCCGGCCCGGAAGGCAACGTCCAAACCACGGGCTCCCACGCCGAGCCAGGTGGCGACCCCAAAGCCGGCATCCACTCCAGGCGCCTCCGCCACCGCGACGCCGACCGGCGAGCTGCCCATCGTCTTCTTCGCGAACATGGATGCCTTCGACACGTGGCTCCAGAAGCACGCCGCCACCTCGCGCGGCGCGTGGCTCAAGCTCACCAAGAAGGGCCACAGCCCCGCCTCGCTCACCTATCAGGAGGCGCTGGAGGTCGCGCTGACGTGGGGTTGGATTGACGGCCAGAAGGGCCGCTTCGACGACACGGCCTACATCCTGAGGTTCACCCCGCGCGGCCCGCGCAGCATCTGGTCGACCATCAACCGCGACAAGGCGCTCGCCCTCATCGCCGCGGGCCGGATGAAGCCCTCGGGGCTGGCCGAAATCGAGAACGCGAAACAGAACGGACGCTGGGAGGCCGCCTACGAATCCCAGAGCAAAATCACCGTGCCCGCCGACCTCGCCGCGGCCCTGGCCGCCAATCCCCGCGCGGAGGCGTTCTTCGCCACCCTCAACTCCGCCAACCGCTACGCGGTGCTCTTCCGCATCCACCACGTGAAGAAGGCCGAGACGCGCGCGCGCAAAATCGCCGAGTACGTCGAGATGCTCGGCAAGCACGAGAAGATTCACAACTGACGCAGGACGCTCCACCCCCGACATGGCCGAATCCTCCAGCAATCCACCGGTGCTCTCCGTCCGCGAGCTCTGCAAGTCCTACGCGAGCACCGTCGCCGTGGATGGCATCTCCTTCGAGGTCGGCCGCAACGAAATCGTCGGACTGCTCGGCCCCAACGGCGCCGGCAAGACGACGACCATCAACATGGTGCTCGGCGTCCTCGAGCCCACCTCCGGCGCCATCCACATCCAGGGCGTGGACCTGTCCCGACGCCGCTCGCAGGCACTCGAGTACACCAACTTCGCCGCTGTCTACGCGCCGCTCCCCGGCAACCTCACCGTCGTCCAGAACCTGCGCTACTTCGGCATGATTTACGGCGTGAAGCGCGTCTCCGAGCGAATCGAGGCCCTCCTCCAGGAGTTCGACCTCGCGCGCTTCCGCGACACGAAGTGCGGCGTGTTGTCCTCGGGAGAGCAGACGCGCGTCGCGCTCGCCAAGGCCATGCTCAACCGGCCCCAGCTGTTGCTGCTCGACGAGCCCACCGCCTCGCTGGACCCGTCGACGGCGCGTGACATCCGCGCCCGCATCCGCGACTTCACCGCGAAGGGCACCGGCGGCGTGCTGTGGACCTCCCACAACATGTACGAGGTGGAAGAGGTGTGTGACCGCGTCCTCTTCATGTCGCGCGGCAAGGTGCTCCTCCAGGGAGACCCGCGCAAGCTGCCCCAGGAGCACGGCAAGGCGACACTGGAGGAGCTGTTCATCACAGTGGCCCGCGAGCCCCTCGCCCTGGAGCACGCCTAGCCATGCGCCTGTCCCGCGCCGCCGCCATCGTCCTGCGCCAGTTCTACCTGCTGCGCGGAAGCCCCTCGCGCGTCTTCCCCCTCTTCGTCTGGGTGGCCATCGACATCGTCCTGTGGGGCTTCATCACCCGCTACCTGGGCACCATCACCCGCGAGCCGGGCATGGACCTCCTGCCGGCGCTGCTCGGCGCGGTGCTCCTCTGGGACTTCCTCACCCGGGTGATGCAGGGCGTGACAATGGCGTTCTTCGAGGACGTCTGGTCGCGCAACTTCCTCAACGTCTTCGCCACCCCCATGACCATCGCCGAGTACGTCACCGGGCTGGTGCTCTCCAGCATCGCGACCAGCTCGGTGGGACTCGTCGTCATGATTGTCGTCGCGGGCGCGGTGTTCGGCCTGTCGATGCTCGTCTATGGCGCCATGCTGGTGCCGTTCCTGCTGGTGCTGTTCCTGTTCGGAATCGCGCTCGGCATCGTCGGCACGGCGGTGGTGCTGCGACTGGGCCCTTCCGCGGAGTGGTTCATCTGGCCCATCCCCGCGCTCTTGTCGCCGTTCGTCGGCGTCTTCTACCCGCTGTCCACCCTGCCCTCGTGGATGCAGGCCATCTCCCGGCTCCTGCCCCCGTCGTACGTGTTCGAGGGCATGCGCACCATCGTCGCGGGGGGCTCGGTGTCGTGGACGACGGTGCTGATGGGGGGCGGCCTCGCCGTGCTCTACATCCTGCTGGCCGCCCTGTTCTTCACCCGCGTGTTCCGCCACGCCGTGCGCACGGGCCTCATCGCCCGCTACAGCGCGGAGAGCGTGAGCTGAGCGCTCAGTCCATCAACTGCTGCGACAGATAGACGTGGTGCAGCGCCCACCGACGCGCGTTGAGCATCGGGTCGGAGTCGTTGGAGTGCCCGCCGTCGGTGTTCTCGAAGTACAGATACGGCAGCCCCATGGCCTCCAGCTTCGCGGCGAACTTGCGCGCATGGCCCGGGTGCACGCGGTCGTCCTTCGTGTTGGTGGTGATGTACGGCTTGGGGTAGCGCACACCCGGCTTGAGGTTCTGGTAGGCGGAGTACTTCGAGATGAACGCCGCGTCCTCGGGGACGAACGGGTCGCCGTACTCGCCCACCCACGACGCGCCCGCCGGCAGCTTGGGGTAGCGCATCATGTCGATGAGCGGGCTCTCGATGACGGCCGCGTTGAGCAGCTCCGGATGCTGCGTCATCACCACGCTGGTGAGGACCCCTCCGTTGGAGCGCCCGTAGATGCCGATGTGACTCGGTGAGGTGAGCTTGCGGCGGACCAGGTCCTCCAGCACGGCGGCGAAGTCGTCGAACGCCCGCTGACGATTCTCGCGCAGCGCGGCCTGATGCCAGCGCGGGCCGAACTCGCCACCGCCCCGGATGTTGGCGACGACGTACGCCCCGCCGCGCTCCAGCCACAACTTGCCCATCTCCGGCAGGTACATGGGCGGCTTGGAGACCTGGAAGCCGCCGTAGCCGTACACCACCGTCGGCGTGACGCCGCCCGCCTTGGGCTTCAGGGGCCGCACCAGGAAGTACGGCACCCTCGTCCCGTCCTTCGACTTCACCCAGAACTGCTCCACCCGGTGCTTCGTCGCATCGAAGCGCGCCGGCAGCGACTTCACCTGCTTCACCGAGCCCGACGCCGCGTCACCGAGCCACAGCGACGTCGGCTCCAGGAAGCCCTCCGCGCCGGCGAACAGCTTCTCGTGCGAGGACGACGTGGCGACGATTTCCACCGCCGCGTTCTTCGGCATCGCCAGCCGCTTGCGAGTCCAGCGCCCCTTGTTCGACGAGTAGACATCCAGCGCGCCCTTCACGTCCTCGTACAGATTGACGAGCAGCCGGGTGCGCGTGGCCGACACGCGCTCGATGGCCTGACGCGGACCGGGCTGGAAGATGAGCGTGGGCTTCGCCTTCGCGGCGTCCTGCTTCAGCGCGTCCAGTGACCAGGCCAGCAGCGCACCCTGCTTGAAGCGGCCCCAGTCCTCTTCAATCGTGAAGACGACCTGTCCCTGGACGAACGCCTGGAAGGACACCTTGCGCGGAAAGGGCAACCGCACCGGCGCCGCGTCTCCGAGCAGGAACAACTCCGACTCGTAGAACGTTACCGCGCGATTGATGAGCACCCCTTGGAGCTGCCCATCCGCGTCGTGCAGCACAATGGGCGAGGCGGACACATCCTTGCGCTCGCCCCGGAAGACCTCGGTCGCCTGCTCCACCGGAGTGCCGCGCTTCCAGCGCTTGAGCACGTAGGGGTAACCGGACTCGGTGAGGGTGTCACCGCCCCAGTCCTGGCCCACGAGCAGCGTGTCCACGTCCAGCCACGACACGGACTGCTTGCCCTCCTTCAGCCGGAAGCCGCCCTCGACGAACTGCTTCGCGCCCGCGTCGAACTCGCGCGACTCCACCGCGTCCTTGCCGCCGTTGGAGAGGAAGACGACGCATCGCAGGTCCGCGGGGGGCAGACAGTCGTTGCCCTTCCAGACCCAGGGCGCGCCCTCCTTCTTCGCCAGCGCATCCACGTCCAGCACCGTCTCCCAGGGGATGGTGGCGCTCGCGTAGCCGTCCGTCGTGGTGTGCCGCCACTGGCCGCGCGGGTTCGACGCGTCCTGCCAGAAGGTGTCCACGCCACCGGCGCGGAAGGACGGCGTGGGGATGCGGTCCGTAGCGGTGAAGATGCGCAGCGCCTCGGCCTGGAACGGCTCGAAGCGCGGGTCCTTCTCCAGCACCGCCTCCGTTCTGGCGTTCTGCGCGCGCACCCACTCCAGCGCCCGCTGCCCCTGCACCTCCTCCAGCCACAGGAAGGGGTCCTCCTCCGCCATCGCCGAGGAAGCGGTCAACAGCCCGGTCAGCAGCGGCACGACAAACAACCTGCCCATGTCCTCATCTCCTGATGGCGGCGCGGCGCGGCCTCCAACACGGCGCGCCAGCTCCCATTCCGATGGGTCAGCTTCGCCCAACCCCGGCGCCCTGGCCACCCGCACCCCGTGCTCCCACCCACGACACGCCGAGTCCTGCCCTCGCGGGCTCAGGGAATGAGCAGCACCTTGCCCGTCGTCTCACGGGTCCGCAGCGCGCGGTGCGCCTGGGCGATGTCCGCGAGCGGATATCGCTGGCCGATGAGCACCTCGACCTGACCCGAGCCCACCAGCGTGAACAGCTCGTCGTAGCTCCGCGCGAGCAAGCCCGGCACACCGAACAGCGGCCAGCCCGAGAAGCCCGTGACGAACTGATTGCGGCTGTAGAGCCCCAGCACCTGCGCCGAGTCCAACTCGCCGAGCTGGTGCGTCGCCGCGCCGCCGTAGATGACGAGCGTGCCCTGGATGGCCAGCACCTCCAACCCGAGCCGCCGCACCTCCCCGCCCACCTGGTCGTAGATGACGTCCGGGCCTCGCCCCTCCGTCTCCATGCGGACCCGCGCCGGCCAGTCCGGCTCCGCGTAGCTCACCACCACGTCCGCGCCGAGCCTCCGCGCCACCGCGAGCTTCTCCGACGTGCTCGCCGTGGCGATGACGCTCCGGGCCCCTTTGAGCCTGGCGAGTTGCACGAGCCAGGAGCCGACGCCCCCAGCCGCCGCGTGGACCAACACCGCCCTCCCCGCCGGAGGCACGTGCGCCAACATCCACAGCGCGGTGAGCCCCTGGAGCATCATCGCCGCGCCCTGCTCGAAGCTGATGGCATCGGGCAGGGGCACCAGCAGCGACGTCTCCACGACGAGGGCCTCGGCGGCGGCGCCTCCCAACCTTCCCGCGACGAAGAGCGGAACCACTACCCGCGCGCCCACGCCCACCCCTGTCACGCCCGGCCCGAGGGCTTCCACGACTCCCGCTGCCTCCATGCAGGGGATGAAGGGAAACTCGAGCCGGACAGGAGCATCTCCCTGCCGGATGACGGTGTCCCCGAAGTTGAGACCGATGGCCTTCACTCGCACCCGGACCTGTCCCTCGCCGGGCGTGGGAGTCGGGACTTCTTCGTACGTCAGCACCTCGGGCCCACCGTTGCGGGCCAGCCTCACGACCTTCATGCGTGCACCTCCGGAAGGCAGTGAGCCATGGCCTCGCCAATGGCCTCTACCCACTTCGTCGTGGGATACCCACCTGGAGGTCAGCATGGAGCGACGACGATGAAGAACCTTCCCGAGGTTCCGGCCGAGCGGGCGCTGCGAGTGATTGGCGGGCGCTGGAAGCTGCATGTGCTGTGGCATCTGCTGGAGCACCGGCGCCGCCTGTCCGAGCTGCAGCGCCTCATCCCCGGCATCACCCAGAAGGTCCTGATTCAGCAACTCCGTGAGCTGGAGGCACACGGCGTGGTGAGCCGCGAGGTCTTCGCCGAAGTTCCGCCCCGCGTGGAGTACGAAGCGACACCCCTGGGCCTCACCCTGCGGCCCCTGCTCGAGTCCCTGTGCTCCTGGGGACGTCAGCACGCCCAGGCACGGGGAGCGCGCTGATCACCCCACCGTCCAGAACTTCCCACGCGGTCAGCCGTTCAGAGCCAACATGACCCTCCCTGTCCCGCGCCTCCTCGGGGTGCTCCGCGCCCTGGGCCTCGCCGCGTCAGTCCTGCTGGTGCCTGGCCTGGTGCTCGCCGCCCGCCCCAATGCTCCGTCTCCCGAGGGTCGCGACCGCCCCCTCACCTTCGTCTCCACCGACAAGCCCTTCTACCGACCGGGAGAGTCCGTCCTGGTGCGCGGGCTCGTGCTCCAGGCCCTCACCCACAAGCCCATGACGGGCGGAGTGAACGCCGTCATCGAGGTTCGCGGCCCCCGGGGAGACCTCATCGCCCAGGGCCGGGTGTCCTCCCCTGAGACGGCCTGGGGCTACTCGTGGTCCATCCCCGCCGGACAGGCCGGTGGTGAGTACACCCTGCGCGTCAGCGACCCCTGGACGTCCGGAGCCCCGGTGGAGCGCAAGTTCGAGGTGCGTGCCTACCGCGCGCCCCGCCTGAAGACGCAGGTCCAGTTCCTCCGCGACGGCTACGGCCCCGGGGACACCGTCACCGCGACGCTCGATGTCACACGCGCCGAGGGCGGCGTGCCCGAGACGGCGAAGGTGTCCGCCACCGCGCTCGTCGACAGCGTCAGCGTGGCCCAAGAGACCTGCGCGGTGGACCCCCAGGGCCGCTGCACCGTCCGCTTCAACCTGCCGAAGGCCATGGAGCGCGGTGAAGGGACGCTGGCCTTCACCATCCAGGATGGCGGCGTGGTGGAGACGGCGGCGAAGACGATTCCCATCCTCCTCCAGACGCTGGACCTGGCGATGTACCCGGAGGGCGGTGAGCTGGTGGCGGGGCTGACGTCGCGCGTGTACTTCGAGGCGCGGACTCCCGCGAGCAAGCCCGCGGACCTGACGGGCGTGGTGCTGGATACGAAGACGGGCAGGATTGTCGCCACCGTGCGCTCGGAGCATGAGGGCCGGGGCCGCTTCGAGCTCACCCCTCGCGCCGACACGAGCTACGCGCTGCGCATCGACTCACCGGCCGGTATCAAGAAGACCTTCCCGCTGCCCACCGTGAAGGCGACAGGCGCGGTCATCCGCGCGCGCGAGGATGTGATTGCGCCGGGCGGACTGGTGCGGCTCGTCGTGAGCAACACGGGCGTGGGCCGGACGTCGGTGACGCTGAGCCAGCGCGAGGTGCGCGTCGCCTCGGCGGTGCTCGACGCCGAGGACGAGAACCCCGTGACGCTGGACCCGGGCAAGGCGGATGGCGTGCTCATCGCCACGGTGTGGGACGCGGACGGACGGCCCCTGGCGGAGCGACTGGTGTTCCGCCAGCCCGCGAAGGAAATCACCGTGGAGCTGAAGGCGGACCGCACCCGCTACGAGCCGGGCGCGCCCGTGGAGCTGACGGCGCGCACCCTGCGCGGCGGCGAGCCCGTCTCCGCGCTGGTGATGCTCACCGTCACCGACGACGCGGTGCTGCAGCTCCAGGAGAAGCGCGAGCAGGCACCGTCGCTGCCGGTGATGGTGCTGCTGGAGCACGAGGTGAAGGAGCTCGCCGACGCGCAGCTCTACTTCGACAAGACGAACCCGAAGGCGCGCCTCGCGGTGGACCTGCTGCTGGGCACCCAGGGTTGGAGGCGCTTCGCGTTCATCCACCCGCGCACCTTCATGTCCAGCCACGGAGACGCGGCCCTGCGGACGCTCGCGATGCATGCGTCGCTGCGGTTGCCGGGACTGCGAGACAAGGCGGACCGGAATCAACGCCTGCCCAAGATATCCAGGCGGTTCATGCGGGCCGAAGTGGCCCCGGAAGACGTGGAGATGGCGGAGGGCGCGGGCGATGGCCTGGCGTTCAGGGATGAAGACAGGGCCTTGAAGGGCGCGGTGGTTGCTCCCGTGGCCGCCGTGGCTCCCCCACCTCCTGCCCCTCCCGCGGCTGAGCCCGTTCTGGCCAGGGCGCCAGAGATGCAGGCTCCGGCGGACCTCAAGGTGGCGATGGAGGTCCTCGAGGCCCCCATCCAGGATGAGCAGCCCCGGAAGAAGAGGGCGCACGCCGGCCGTGGGATGGCTGCTCCGGTGTGGCAGGAGCCGGGGGTGCCCTCGTCGTTCATCTACCTGCGTGAGTACGCGCACATGACGCGACCGGGCCGCAAGTCCGGGGACCGGGTGGACTTCGCGGAGACGCTCTACTGGAACGCGGGCGTGCGCACCGACGCGCGCACCGGCGAGGTCCGCGTGCGCTTCGCGACCAACGACTCCGTGACGACGTTCAAGGCCACGGCCGGCGCGGTGGGTGACGGGGGCGAGCTGGGCTCGGCCGTCGCGGAGCTGGAGTCCTCGCAGCCCTTCTACGTGGAGCCGAAGCTGCCGCTGGAGGTGACGTCGGGTGACGTCGTCCGTCTGCCGGTGGCGCTGGTGAACGGGACGGACGCCGCGCTGACGGGTGTCTCGCTGAAGGCGGAGCTGAAGGGCGACGTGAAGCTCAGCGGCAACCGGACCATGGACCTGGCGGCGAACGGGCGCGGGCGACAGCTGCTCTCCCTGGAGATTGGCCAGCAGTCGCAGCCGGTGGACCTGAAGCTCATCGCGAGCACGGGCAACTACACCGACACCGTCACCCGCACGCTGTCCATCAAGCCCCGAGGCTTCCCGGGCAGCGTGTCCTTCGGCGGGCTGATGTCCTCGAAGAAGCCGGCCATGCACACCATCACCCTCCCCGACAGCGTGCTGCCCGGCAGCGTCCGCGCGACCATCGCCCTGTACCCGGGCCCCGTGTCCAACCTGACCGAGTCGCTCGCGCGCCTCATCCGTGAGCCGAGCGGCTGCTTCGAGCAGACCAGCTCCACCACGTACCCCATGACGATGGCGCAGCAGTACTTCCAGACGCACACGGGGGTGAACCCGGAGCTGGTCGCCTCCGCTCGCGAGAAGCTGACGTCGGGCTACCAGCGACTGGTGGGCTTCGAGACGAAGGAGCAGGGCTACGAGTGGTTCGGCGAGGCCCCGGGCCACGAGGCCCTCACCGCCTTCGGCCTGCTCCACTTCACGGACTTGCAGCAGGTGCACAACGTGGACACGCAGATGCTGCTGCGCACGCGCGAATGGATGCTGAAGCAGCGCGACGGTCAGGGCGGCTTCAACCGCAAGCGCCGCGCGCTGCACGTCTGGGTGGAGGACCCCGACACCTCCAACGCCTACATCACCTGGGCGCTGCTGGAGAGCGCGCCCCAGAAGGCCGCCACGGCGAAGGAGCTGACGCGCGAGGTGGCCGCGGTGAAGCAGGCCGCGACGAAGAGCACCAACAGCTACGTCGTCGCCCTGGCGGCCAACGTGCTGTCGCTCGCGGGTGACAGCGCGTCGGCCCGGTCGCTGATGGGCAGGCTCGCGAAGCTCCAGCAGCAGAACGGCGTGGTGGGCGGCGGCACGCAGTCCATCGTCGGCAGCTCGGGGGACACGCTCGAAATCGAGACGACGGCGCTGTCCGTGCTCGCCTGGCTGCGCGAGCCGGAGTACCTGGCGAACGTGCAGCGCGCGATGAAGTACATGGCGGAGTCCAGCGACGGTGGCCGCTATGGCGCGACGCAGAGCACGGTGCTCGCGCTGCGCGCCATCATCGCCTACGACAAGGCCCACGCGGCCAACGTCTCCCCGGGACGGGTGCGCGTCTTCGTGGAGGGCCGTCCGGTGGGTGAGCCGGTCAGTTTCACGGGTGCTTCGCAGGAGGCGCTCAAGCTGCCGGACGTGAGCAAGCTGCTCGGCCCCGGTGGGCGCCAGTTGGAGCTGCGCATGGAGGATGGTTCGGAGCTGCCCTACACGGTGGAGGTCACCTTCAACGCGCTGGTGCCGGACAGCTCCAAGCAGGCGCAGGTGTCGCTGGAGGTGGCCCTGGCGAAGCACGAGCTCATCGAGGGCGAGCCCACCGAGGCCCGCCTCATGGTCCTCAACCGCACCGGTCAGCACCTGCCGACGGCCGTCGCCATCTTCGGCGTGCCCGGTGGCCTGGAGGTGCGGCATGACCAGCTCAAGGAGCTGGTGAAGCGCAAGGTGGTGGATGCGTACGAGGTGCTGGGACGCGACGTCGTCCTGTACTGGCGGGGCATGGAGGCGAAGAAGCGCATCGACGTGCCGCTGTCCCTGGTGGCGTCGGTGCCCGGCACGTACACCGGTCCCGCGAGCCGCGCGTACCTGTACTACACCGACGAGCACAAGGTCTGGACCGAGGGCGTGAAGGTCACCATCGCCCCGAAGTCCTGAGTCACTGAAGCCCGCGTGGAGCTTCCAGGGGGCCTGCCTCGACACACGGCCTCCTGGAAGCTTCTGCTGTTGCAGCAGAAACCCCGGAACAGAAACACCATGAGTGCGACTCCTGGTCGCCTCCGAGGTATCGTCGCGCGGAGTACGAGGAGCCACGGCCCCACGCGATGAGCCGGCGTGGAGCTTCCCACGGCGCCTGCGCACAGAGCCGACATGACCTTGTTCCGCTCGCTGAGTCTGGGAGTGCTCGCGGTACTCGCCGTCCTGGTGGGTCTCGCCACGACCTTCCCACGGGTGCCGGTGCTCCCCCGGAAGGAGTTCGTGGGGGGGCCCGGGGCCCGGCCAGAGGCGCTCACGGCCCAGGACCGGCCGTACACCTACGTGAGCCTCGACAAGCCGATGTACCGCCCGGGCGAGCAGGTCTTGATTCGCGGCCTCGTGCTCGAGGCCCTCAGCCGCAGGCCCCATGTCGCCTCCCGGCGCGGGCAAATCGAAATCACGGGGCCCCAGGGAACCATCGTCGGACGGGGCGAGGTGGAGACCTCGGACTCCGTCTGGGGCTACGCCTGGCCCATCCCTCGCGACCTGCCCGGCGGGGGATACACGCTCGTCGTCAACGACCCCTTTACGGGCACCGCCCAGGTGATGCGCAAGTTCGACGTGCACGACTACCGTGCCCCCCGACTCAAGTCCCAGATTGCGTTCCTCCGCGACGGCTACGGCCCCGGCGACACCGTCACCGCCACCCTGGAGGTCCAACGCGCGGAGGGCGGCATCCCCGAGGGCGCCAAGGTCACCGCCACCGCGCTCGTCGACGGCAAGAGCGTCGCGGAGAAGCCCTGCGAGGTGGATGCCCAGGGCCACTGCACCGTGAGCTTCGAACTGCCCGAGGCCATCGAGCGCGGCGACGGCACGCTCTCCTTCACCCTCCAGGATGGTGGCGTGGTGGAGACGGCGGCCAAGACGATTCCCATCCTGCTCCAGACGCTCGACGTCGCCCTGTGTCCAGAGGGCGGAGACCTGGTCGCGGGGCTGACCTCGCGTGTCTACTTCGAGGCGAGGACGCCCATGCGCAAGCCCGCGGACCTGACGGGCGCGGTGGTGGACCTCGCGACGGGAAGGGAGGTCTCCGTCGTCCGCTCCGAGCATGAGGGCCGCGGACGCTTCGAACTCACACCCACCGCGGGCGTTCGCTATGCGCTGCGCGTCGACTCACCCGCCGGAATCAAGAAGACCTTCCCGCTGCCCGAGGTGAAGGCCACGGGCGCGGTCCTCCGAGCGAAGGACGAGGTCATCGCCGCTGGCCAGAAGGTGCGGCTCGCGGTGGACTCGGCGGGCGTGGGCCGCACGAAGGTGACCCTGAACCAGCGCGACGTGCGCGTCGCGGAGGCGACGCTGAGCGAAGACGGCGACGTGACACTGGAAGCCGGTGTTGCGGACGGCGTGCTCATCGCCACGGTGTGGACCGAGGATGGGCGCCCGCTCGCGGAGCGACTGGTGTTCCGCCAGCCCGCGAACGCACTCTCCATCGAGTTGAAGGCGGACCGCGCGCACCATGCGCCGGGCGACGAGGTGGAGCTCACCGCGCGCACGCTGCGCGACGGCAAGCCCGTCTCCGCGCTGGTGATGCTCACCGTCACCGACGACGCCGTCCTCCAGCTCCAGGAGAAGCGCGAGCACGCGCCCCTGCTTCCGGTGATGGTCCTGCTGGAGCCCGAGGTGAAGGAGCTCGCCGACGCGCACCTCTACCTCGACGCCTCGAACCCCAAGTCCCCGCTCGCCACGGACCTGCTGCTCGGCACCCAGGGGTGGCGCCGCTTCGCGCTCGTTGATCCGCTCACCTTCATGGCGGACCACGACGAGGCCGCAAGGCGCGTGCTCGCGGCCCACACCTCGCGACGATGGCCTCCCTCTCCTCCGGAAGCGGAGCTGCGACGCGGCAGGGGCACGCCCCCCGGCGCCAAGAAATGGAACAGGGGGTACTTCGACCCGAACGCCCAGAGGGACCTGCTCGCCTCGGCGTACCTGTTGATGGAGGGGAATGAGCGGCCGTTCGACCCGGCGCGCGGTAACCCCCTGGAGCTTCGCGACATGCTGGCGAAACTCGAAGGCATGAAGGTCGTCGGCTTTTCACGGGTACGGGACACCCTCGTGTATCAACGCGAGTACGCCCACCTCGCATCACCCGACCGACAGAAAGGCGAGCGGAGGGACTTCGCGGAGACGCTCTACTGGAATGCGGGCGTGCGCACCGACGCAGCCACTGGAGAGGCGCGGGTGCGCTTCGCGATGAGCGACTCGGTGACGACGTTCAAGGCCTTCGCCGGGGCGGTGGACGTGGACGGCGCGCTCGGTGCATCCGTGGCCGAGCTGGAGTCCGTGCAGCCCTTCTACACGGAGCCGAAGCTGCCGCTCGAGGTCACCTCGGGTGACGTGGTGCGCCTGCCGGTGGCGCTGGTGAACGGGACAGACGCCACGCTGACGAACATCGCGGTGAAGGCGGAGGTGAGCGGTGACGTGAAGCTCACCGGGGACGTGCCTCGGGACCTCGCGGCGCGAGCGCGTGAGCGGCGGCTGCTCACGCTGGAGATTGGCCAGCAGTCCCAGCCCGTGGAGGTGAAGCTCACCACGAGCGCCGGCGGCCACACGGATATCGTCACCCGCACGCTGGCCATCCAGGCCCAGGGCTTCCCAGGACGCGAGTCCTTCGGCGGCGCGCTGTCGCGGACGCAGCCCGCGGTCCACACCCTCACCCTGCCAGACACGGTGGACCCCGCCAGCATCCGCGCGTCCGTCGTCGTGTACCCGGGCCCCCTGGCCAACATGACCGAGTCGTTCGCCCGTCTCATCCGCGAGCCGACCGGCTGCTTCGAGCAGACCAGCGCCACCACGTTCCCCATGACGATGGCGCTCCAATACTTTCAGCGGCACCCGGGAGCGCGGGCGGAGCTGGTGAAATCGGCGAAGGAGAAGCTGGAGAAGGGCTATCAGCGGCTGCTGGGCTACGAGACGCCGGAGCAAGGCTTCGAGTGGTTCGGCAAGAGCCCCGCCCACGGAGGGCTGACAGCCTTCGCCCTGCTGAGCTTCACGGAGATGCGTCAGGTCATCGAAGTGGACGGGGCCATGCTGGCGCGCACGCGGAACTGGCTGCTGAAACAACGCGACGGGCGAGGCGGCTTCACACCTCCAGGAGACCAGGCGGACACCTCCAACGCCTACATCACCTGGGCCTTGCTGGAGAGCGCACCCCGGCCCGCCGACATGGCGCGGAACCTGGAGCGCGAGGTCGCCTTCGTGAAGAAGAGCGCGGCGAAGAGCTCCAACAGCTATGTGACGGCGCTGGCCGCCAATGTGCTGTCGCTCACCGGCGACCACGCGGGCGCGAAGGTGTTGATGGCCCAGCTCGCCAGACGTCAGGGGAAGACGGGCGAGGTCGAAGGGGGTTCGCAATCCGTCGTCGGCAGCACGGGGCAATCGCTGCTCATCGAGACGACGGCGCTGGCGATGCTGGCGTGGCTGCGAGAGCCCGCCTACCTCACGAATGCGCGGCAGGCGTTGAAGTTCCTCGCGCGCTCGAACGACGGCGGGCGCTTCGGGTCGACACAGGGCACGGTGCTCGCGCTGCGCGCCATCCTCGCCTACGACGTCCACGCCATGAAGCCGGCACCGGGCAAGGTGGGACTCTTCGTGGAGGACGTCCTGGTGGGCGAGCCCGTGAGCTTCGAGGCCTCCGCGCAGGAGACCCTCAAGCTGCCCGACATGAGCGGCCTGCTCGGCCCTGGAGGACGCCGGGTGGAGCTGCGCATGGAGGGGATTTCGGAGCTGCCCTACTCGGTGGAGGTGACCTACAGCGCGCGGATGCCGCGCGACTCGGAGAAGAGCCTGGTCGCGTTGGAGGTGTCCCTGTCGAAGCAGCAGCTCACCGAGGGCGAGCCCATCGAGGCACGGCTCATGGTCCTCAACCGCACGAACCAGGCGCTGCCATCGACGATGGCCATCTTCGGCGTACCGGGCGGGCTGGAGGTGCGGCATGACCAGCTCAAGGAGCTGGTGACGCGGGGACTGGTGGACGCCTACGAGGTGCGCGGTCGCGACGTCGTCTTCTACTGGCGCGGCTTCAAGCCCCGCATGCGCCTGGAAGTACCCCTGTCGCTGGTGGCCACCGTGCCCGGCACGTACACCGGCCCGCCGAGCCGCGCGTACCTGTACTACGCGGACGAGCACAAGGTCTGGGCCGAGGGCCTGAAGGTCTCCATCACTCCGAAGACCTGAGACCTCCGCGCGGCGGCCAGGGGAACCGTCAGGGCCCCTGGAAACCCTTCGCGCGGAAGGTGAGCACCAGCGTGTCACGGTGCCCCTGACCGTCCACGGGTTGAATCGGAGTGCTCTCGTGGATGACGCGCTCGTCGTCGAGCAGCAGCGCCGACCATGGCTCCGTCAGGGTGAAGCGGATGCCATTGGGGCCGGCGGCCTCGAACACGCGCGTCTCGCCGCCCTTGATGCCCTGGCGACCGACGAGCAGGACGACGACGAAGTCCACGCCGTCGCGATGCGCGCCCTCGGGCGTCGGGCGGCCGATGCCATCCGTCGTGTCGATGCGAAACTGGTGCGACTCCACGTACCAGGGTTGAGCGCCCTTCAGCGCGGAGCCGAGGGCCGCGAGCCGACTCAGCAGTTGGGGCCACTCGGGCCGCGAGACGACGGCGGGAGGCATCGGCTCGAACCAGCGCTCCAGGCCGCCGTGCAGCGCGTTGTACTCGACGGGCTGCCAGTGCGCGCGGTGGGGCACGGGGGTGACGGTGTCGCCGTCGACGATGAAACACGAGTGTCGACGCGAGCGATACCGGCCACCGTCGCGCAGGTAGCCGTCCGCCGGGAGGTCACCCCAGGTGGGCCGCCAGAGGTCCATCGTGGCGGCGGGGATGGCCACCAGCTCGGACAGGCCCGCGCGGTCCAGGACGGCGTAGCCCCTGTCTCGCAGGGTGGTGAGTGCATCAGAAGGAACGGAGATGGGCGGAGAGAAGCTCATGGGCGCGAGGACGACGTTGCTGGCGAGTCATCGTCCTTCCGGCCACCGTCGTCAACACTCGCGTCTCATGTGGGCTCGTCGGTCCTCCAAGCGAAATGCTCGGCGTGCTGGCGGGCGAGCGCGTCAGAAGCGCGTGAGGTCAGCGCACGGGCAGTTCGCGGAAGCTCAGTCCGTCCAGTTCGAGCTGTTCCACGGCGTCCTTGAAGCGCTGGGTGACGACGAGGACCATCGCGAAGTTCCTCAGTCGCATGAGGTCCAAATCCAGCGGGAGTGACGCCGCGTCGAGGACGGGCTCCTTGGGGAGACTGAAGCCATGTCGACCACACTTCGGACACGGAGGCTGCGTCGAGCGCGGGATGCAGTCAGGGTGCAGCAGACCGCGCGGTTCGACCGCCAGTTCCAGCAGCTCCTCGACATCCTTTGGCCGAAAGCGCAGCTCGGTGCTGACACCCTTCAGTCCCCTCAGTCCGGCGGCATGTAGACGCGCCAGCGCGTCCGGGCGGACGAGCACGACGTCCCCATACTGCTGCAGGAAGGCAGCGAAGGGTCCCCGCGCCGTTCCCACCAGGGGGCCGAACAAGGCGCCCGGCATCAATGGACTGTCTGGTGGCAACAAGGGCCGGAGCTGCTCGCGCAGCAGCTCGAACTCCTCGAAGTCCTTCTCCAGGTAAGCCTTCGCGAGCTTCTTCGCCGCGGGATGGTTCGTCAGGTCCAGGGCGGGATAGTTGAAGCCCGTGCTGGCCCAGGTCGCATGACAGTGAGGGCAGGTGACTCCCGGCAGCCCCCACTTGTGCCGGGCTTTGTACGTGCCCTTCTGTCGCTCGCCGGCACCACGCTCCAGATGGAAGAAGCGCGTCATGGGCTCAGTAGTCGAGGGAAGGGCCCACGAGCAGGTGGTACGGCAGAATGGGTCCCACCAGGTCGAAGCGGATGATCATCTCCCGAGCGTATCGGTACATGTCCTCTTGGGTCGCCCCCGTGTGGTTATCACGGAACTTCCGCCATTCTCCATTCCAAGGTCCACCGCTGAATCCCTTGTGGATGCGGTGATGGGTGTCGATGTCGATGAGCATCGTCTCCTTGTGGATGTTGATGCCCTGCCGCTCGAGCCAGTCTTTGAACTCCTGGGGAAAGATGTGGTGCTTCTCGCGCGGCTTCGTCGCCAGCGCCTTCGCCATCTCCAGCAATCGCCTCTGACTGGGCAGCAGCTCCCGCCCGTACCAGCGAATGACGAAGACGGGCTGCACGTGCCCGGGAAGCCCCTGGACGTTGCCCCAGTTGCGCTGCGGTGAGCGCACCGCGCTCGGCGGCAGGACGAACGACGCACCCCGCGCCGGCACCACGCGGCCCCAGGACTCCACGTCCTCGCACCGATAGAGGCCACACGCCTCCTCCGCGCACAGGAACGTGACGCACGCGCCCTCCTCCAGCCGCGTGTACTCGTCCGGATACTCGTGCTCACTCGCGGGCGTCGGCGTCGTCGCGCACGACGACAGCCAGACACCCAACCAGCACCACAGCCACCGCTTCATGACGCCCCCCCGGGCAGACCTTCCACCCGAGGGGTCATATCAACAGCTACTTCTTCCCGTACTCCAGCTTCGTGCCCTTCCGCTGCGCGTAGATATACGCCTCCATCGCGCGCAACCTCGGGTCCCCATCCGCCAGCGGCTTGCCGCGCACCGGATTCTCGATGCACCAGTTGATCATGTCCCGCAGCAGCGCCACGCGGCCCAGCTGCACCTGGTACTTCGGATAGGTCTCCGGATGCGTGTTCGACGCATCCGGGTGGCACATGTCACAGGACACCGCAATCGTCCCGCCCACCGCGTCCGCGTCGTGGAACACGCGGTGCCCCTCGTCCACGAACTGCTGCGTGGACGCCGCCCACACCGCCTCGTCCCGCTGCGTGAACGCACCGTAGGAATGTCCATCCTGGATGTTCACCCCCGCCTGCTTGCGGACCTCCTTGCCACCACTCTCCGC
>NZ_JABUMQ010000141.1:0-26607 GCF_013336645.1 Myxococcus sp. CA039A
GGGCTTTGGCGGAACGGGCGGACGTTCCTCTTTCTTGGATGGCTCGCGTGACGTGGGCGGCCTGGGCGGCTCGCGGATGGAGTACTCGATTGTGGAGGCCTTCCTCTTCGGCGGCGGTGGTGGCGCGGGTGAGGGCGACAACGGCGTGGGGAGCGCGGGAGGCGCGGGCGGAGGCGCGGTGTTCCTCCGCGCGGCCAACGTTTCGGGAACGGGCCGCATCTCCGCCACGGGCGTGAGCGCGTTGGCGGCGGGTGGCGAGGACGGCGCCGGAGGTGGAGGCGCGGGTGGCTCCATCATCGTGCGGACCTCTGGCGCGTTGAACTGCGGTCAACTCGATGTGCGAGGCGGGAGCGGCGGCAACGTGCTCGCGACGTCCTTCCAGCTCGGGCCAGGAGGAGGTGGCTCGGGTGGCTACGTGCTGCTGAATGGCACGCCGCTATCGTGCGGCGTGGGGTCTTCGGGAGGCGCCGCGGGGGTGACGTCCGCCAGCGCCGGCGCGCATGGCCCCACGCATGGCGCGGGCGTTGGAGGCGGCGGTTCCGTGACGCTGTACACCTATTCGTATGCCACGCCCGCCACGCCGACCATCACCCTGCCGACCCCGAATGCAGTGGATGTGTCCGCGCGGCCGCGCATCGAGGGCGTGGCGGACCCGGGCTTGCGCATCATCATCTCCGTGGATGGTGTCGAGTTGGCCCAGGTGACGTCGAGCACCGATGGAAGCTTCTTCACCGAGGTGGACGAGCCGCTGCCCGCCCTGTCTGGTGGCGCTCACACGGTCTCCGCCATCTCCGAGGGCCTGGGCGCGTACAGCAGACCCGGGGCCTCGAGCTTCACCGTCGTCGCCGCCCCCGTGATTTCCCAGCCCATCATCGTCGTGCCCGAGGATGGCGAGGTGACGGGCCCCACGCCCTACATCGCGGGCGTGGCGCCCGACGCTCTGACGGTAGGTCTGTACGTGGACAACCGCGACGAGGTCATTGTCCCCACGGACTCCTTGGGCCGCTTCCGCTACCAGATTCCCGACGACGCGCCGCTGACTCCGGGCCCGCACCGCGTCAACGCGCATGGGCACAACAATGACGACACCGGGCCCACTTCTCCCAACACCGTCTTCGAGGTCGTCCTGGAGGACGAGGACGCGGGCACGACGGTGCCGGACGCTGGAGATTCGGGAACCGTGGATTCGGGAACCGTGGACTCGGGGACGCCGGGCCCGGACGCGGGTTCGGGAGATGGTGGCGCCGTGGTCACTCGTGAGACGCCCGTGCTGGTGGTGCCCGCCGAGGGTGAGTTGGTGGACTCGACGCCCCTGTTCGCCGGTGTCGCGCAGGCCGGTGCTTCCGTGTCACTCGAGGTGGATGGGGTCCTCGTGGTCACCGTCGTCGCGGACTCGACGGGCACGTTCCGTCACGTCGTGCCCGCGGACAGCGCGCTCTCCATGGGGGCGCATGCCGTGTCGGCGTACTCGGTCAACGGCGAGTCGGGAACGCCGGGCCCCCGGTCCCCGAACACGGGCTTCGAGGTGCGTGGACCCACCGCGTTGAACGTGGGCTGCGGCGGCTGCGGCGCGTCTCCCGTGGGCGCGGCGGGTGCGTGGGTCCTGCTGGTGGGTGTGGCCACCTTGATGCGCAGGCGTCGGGGCCCGTGACGGAGCCTGCTTCCCAACCACAGTGGCGAGGCGCGCCGTGCCTCGCCACCGGTTGACTCCGCGGGCGACGCGAAAGCCTAGTCGTCGCTCCCGAGCAGTGAGCCCAGGCCGACACCACCGAGCACGCTGCCCTCGTCGCGCGCGCCACCCGGACGCGCGGCGGAGAGGATGCGGCCCGCGAGCCGGCTGAAGGGCAGGGACTGGAGCCACACCTTGCCGGGCCCTCGCAGCGTGGCGAAGAAGAGTCCCTCGCCGCCGAAGAAGGCCGTCTTGATGCCGCTCACCATCTGGATGTCGTAGTCCACGGTGGGTTGGAACGCGACGATGCAGCCGGTGTCCACGCGCAGCAATTCGCCGGGGCCCAGCGTGCGCTCGCGCAGCGTGCCTCCCGCGTGGATGAAGGCGAGGCCGTCGCCCTGGAGCCGCTGCATGATGAAGCCCTCGCCGCCGAACAGGCCGGTGCCCAGCTTCTTCTGGAAGGCGATGCCCAGCGACACGCCCTTCGCCGCCGCGAGGAAGCTGTCCTTCTGTGCAATCAGCTCTCCGCCCAGTTCGCGCAGGTTCACCGGAATGATTTTGCCGGGATAGGGCGCCGCGAAGGCCACCTTGCGCTTGCCGCCACCCCGGTTGAGGAAGACGGTGGTGAAGAGGGACTCGCCCGTCAGCAGCCGCTTGCCCGCGCCGAGCAGCGAGCCCAGAAAGCCGCTCTTCTTCTCCGAGCCGTCACCGAAGATGGTCTCCATCTCGATGCCGTCCTCCATGTACATGAGGGTGCCGGCCTCGGCCACCGCCGCTTCCTGCGGGTCCAGCTCCACCTCCACGAACTGCAGGTCGTCGCCGTAGATGTGGAAGTCGACCTCGTGCATCTGCGCCATGGAATCGCTCCGTCGTCGTAAAGGGACGGCGCACCATAGCCGCCCCGTTGCATGGCTCAACCCGCGAGCACACGGGAACGCGTCCCGGCCTCACGGGTTTGTCGATGCGTGAAAGACGGAGGGCTCGCGCTGCTACTGCGCCAGCAGGATGGAGAGCGCGGTGACGAGCTCTTCATCCTCGTCCGCGAGCGATGGAGGAATGGTCAGCGAGACGCTCCTGTCCAGCTTGGTGCCGCAGGTGCGCGCGCCCTCGTAGCGGTGGGGGCGGGTGATGAGCAGCTCGTAGCTGCACGCGCCCACCGTGCCGGTGATTTGCTGGGGACTCACCTGGAAGTTGGTGAGCTTGCCGCCGAAGGTCCCCACGGCATCGAGGGTGTCATTCGTGTCCGTCACCTTGACGTTCACGGGACCCTGGCCGTAGGTGCCGCGGATGGTGTCGTTCTCCAGGGTGAGGTTGACGGGGCGGCCGAACGCCTGGCCGCGCACGGCGTCGGCATCGTCGTCGAAGGAGAGCTGGATGTCCGGGCCGGAGAGGTTGTCGTCGGTGACGCCGACCGTGACGGAGCGGTCCTGGGTCTTGAGGTTGAGGGAGGAGGGCGCTGCTGGCGCGGCCAGGGCGGAGCCACAGGCGAGCAGGCCGAAGGCAAGGAGGCGCGGGGTCTTCATGCGACTCAAGGTAGGTCGTGGGGACACCCCGTGTGCTCAGTCCGCAGGCAGGGCGGGCGTGCTGCCTCCGGCGGGGAGCTCCACGGAATCTCCACGCTCGGGGCGCAGCACCAGCTTGCGCAGCGTCCAGCGGTCCGTCGCGTAGGCCACCTGGGCCTCGAGGACGCCCCGGCCGAGCGGGCCCTGGACGGTGAGGTCGAAGTCCACGAGCCCCTCGTCGGGCGTGGAGCCGTGGGCTCGCAGGGTGAGGAAGCTGCTCGTCAGCGGGGTGCCCAGTCGCCCGGTGGCGAGCGGGCTGGACTCCGCGGTGCGCAGCGCCAGGCGGTGGACGTCATTGCGGCGCAGCTCCTGCTCGATGCCCTGGAAGAGCGAGCGGGAGACCCAGGCCACACCGCCAGCGAAGCATCCGAGTCCGCCGAGCACGAGCGCGGCCGCCACCATCCAGCTCTGCCAGGGACTGTCGAGGCGGTGCGGGCGCATGAGGATCTCCGGGTCCCCTCACTAACGGGCGGTCGCGCGGGTTGCCGGGCAGGCGACGGAGGCGGCCATTATGCTCCGCCTCCCCACCGGGTGCGATTCACCCTGTTCGGAGGTCCTGGCCGTGGCGGAGCTGTCGGAGAGCGTGGAGCGAGAGTCACGGCGGGAGTCGCGTGCGACGCCCAGGCGGGTGTTGCGCTGGCTGATGTCCCTGGGCGGCATCCTCACGCTGATGGGCGGGCTGCACGCGTACCTCGCGGTGCGGTTGTTCGTGAGCCCGGCGTGGCCGTCACCCTGGGGCGTCCTGGGCGTGGTGCTGATGGTGCTGCTGTTCGTGTCGATACCGGCCGGCGTGCTGGGCGGCCGGGGCGAGCCATCGACAGCCCGGCGCGTGTTGCAGTGGACGTCGTACCTGTGGCTGGGGAGCTTCGGCATCCTGCTCAGCGCGGTGGTGACGGCGGACGTCGTGGGCGTGGTGCTGGGGTGGACGGGCGTGGTGACGGATGCGCCGGCGCTGGCCCGGTGGAAGGCTGGCGTCGTGGGCGCGGTGACGGTGCCGGCGGTGGTGTTCGCGTTCGTCACGGCGCGCGGCAAGGCGACGGTGGAGCGACTGACGGTGCCGGTGAAGGGGCTCCAGCCGGGGCTGGGCGGCCTGCGAGTGGTGCAGATCTCCGACGTCCACGTGGGGCCCACGCTGGATGGACGGTGGCTGCGGCGCGTGGTGGAGCAGGTGAACGCGCTGAACCCAGACATCATCGCCGTGACGGGAGACCTGGTCGACGGTGGGGTGGAGGAGCTGCGCGAGGAGGTGCGCCCGCTGGAGGAGCTGCGCGCGTCGCTCGGCGTGTTCTACGTGACGGGCAATCACGAGTACTACCACGGAGGCCCCGCGTGGGAGGCGGAGGTGGCTCGGTTGGGGCTCACGGTGCTGCGCAACACGCACCGCGTGGTGGAGCGCGATGGGGCACGGCTCGTCGTGGCGGGCGTGACGGACCACGACGCGGGGCACATCATTCCCTCGCACGAGAGTCGTCCAGGCGCGGCGCTCGCCGGGGCTCCCGAAGGCGTGCCGGTGGTGTTGCTGGCGCATCAGCCGCGCTCTGCGCTGCGAGTGGCTCAGGCCGGTGTGCGCGTGGACCTGCAGTTGTCCGGACACACGCATGGCGGACAGGTGTTCCCGTTCATGTTCTTCATCAAGCTCCAGCAGCCCGTGGTGCGGGGGCTCGCCACCGTCTCCGGCGTGCGCGTGTACACGCACCGGGGCACAGGCTACTGGGGGCCGCCCCTGCGGCTGGGACCCTCTCCCGAAATCGCGGAGCTGACGCTGGTTCCGGCAGCACAGTGACTCATGTAACCTGGAGTCGGCGTCGTCGTGTCATGCTCACATGGATGCGTCCGTCCGCCCGTGTGGAGGTGTTTTCATGACGACCTTGGGCTTCGATGAACTCCTCACCACGGCTCGCGGCGTGGCCGCCGAGTCCGTGCTCGTCGTGACGGGGGCTGGCATCAGCCTGGCCAGTGGCATCCCCACGTTCCGAGGCACGGACCCGGGCGCGGTGTGGGCGAACGAGGTGACGCAGAAGGGGACCCGCGCCTACTTCAAGCTGTTCCCGCACGAGTCCTGGAAGATGTACCTCCAGCGCCTCGAACTGGCCCGGAAGGCGAAGCCGAACGCGGCGCACGCGGCCCTGGTGGACTGGGAGCGCTGGCAGACGGGGCAGGGGGGCGGCTTCACCGTCGTCACGCAGAATGTCGACTCACTGCATGAGCAGGCCGGGAGTCAGGCGTTGGTGAAGGTGCATGGGAGCCTTCAGCTGGCGAGGTGTTCCGCCCGTGGCTGCGAGCTGGGGCCGCCCACCGGCACCATTCCGTTGGAGACGCTCGACTTCAGTGCGTTCCACGCGAGCCCGAGCGCCGAGACGGTGCCGCGCTGCCCGAGCTGCCGCAGTCGCGTGCGACCTCACATCCTGTGGTTCGACGAGTACTACTCGGAGCACCTCGGGTACGAAATCGAGCGGGTGTACGACCTGGCGCGACAGAGTCGGCTGGTCGTCTTCATCGGGACGTCGTTCTCGGTGGGCGTGACGGAGAGCATCCGCGCCCTCGCGCTGAAGCGCCTCACTCCGATGTTCAGCATCGACCCCTCGGGCGTGGCCCCGCCCCAGGGAATCCAGGCGGTGACGGGGCGGGCCGAGGAGCTGCTCCCCGAGCTCGTCCGTTCCCTGCGGGGTTGAGTTCACGGCACGGGCCCCGCGCTGCTTGCGGCGGGGATACGCTGCTGTATCTCAACCCGTGGCGTGCCGAGCGTCCTGTCAGGTGGGCGTGAAAGCCGGCGTCGGCTGGCGGCTTCATTCCACACACCGTGACGAGGGGACGTACCGATGACGACCTTCGCAGTGGATTCCGTCGAAGAGGCTGTGACGCCCCTGGAGACCGTACCCCTGGGGAGCCTGGTGGGTGAGGCGCTGTGGCTGGCGCCGGCCGCGGACACCCGGGTGGTGGACCCCGAGGGGGTGCACCCGCTGCTCGCCGCCGTCCACATCGCCTTCGCCGAGCATCGCCCCCTGGTGTTGTCCCCGGACGTGGTGTGGCTCACCCTGGCCCAGGGGTTCGCCCACCACATCCGCCTGCACTCCGAGAAGCTGCGAGGCCGGCTCGTCCGACACTCGGGCCGACGGACGCTGACGGTGGGAGTCTCCGCCGCGCCCCGGACCGAGGAGGAGTTCGGCGCCACCCTCACGTCCTTCCGTGAGCTGCTCCGCGAGGAGCTGGGGCCGGGACTCCCCCGGCTCCTGTCGTGTGACTTCTCCACCAGCACCGATGTGGAGCGCATGGCGGGGGACGTGGTGTTGATGGACGCGATGTCCCCGTACTTCGACTTCGCCATCACCGTCATGTGTGGAATCCCTCGCATCACCCTGCTTGGAACTCCGGAGGACTGGCGGGCCATCCGCCGCCGCATCGACGTCCTCGCCGAGTTCGACCTGGGCTGGTGGACCTCGTCGCTCATCCCCATTGTCGATGAGTTCGTGCGCACCTCGGAAGGCCATCCGGACCGCGAGCTCTGGTCGGAGCTGTACAAGCCTCGTCGGGCGTATGGCTGGGACCGCGCGTCGGGCTGGGTGACGCGACTGTTCCCGTATGTGGGGAACGCCGGGCGCTTCAACCGACGCAACCCCATTCTCGAGCAGTCCCACGCGGACATGATGAAGTCGGTCGAGAACGGGGATGAGAATGATTGGCATTGGGGGCCCGGCCTCGCGCTGCATGAGGCGCCCGCCGGGCTGTCCTGCGTTCCGCTCCAGCTCTCGGCCGTCACGTCGGACTGGAGCGAGACGTGGTCCCTGGAGGCGGGTGTGCTCGCGGTGGCGGTGGACTCGGAGGGCGCGCTGGTGCCTCGCGCGGGGGTGCTGCTGCGGAGGTCCCACGCCTCCATGTCCCAGGTCATCGAGCGCATCGTCGCCGAGCACTCCGTGACTCGCGCCACCGAGGCCTCCACCTTCCACGGCGTCGCCGAGTTGAACGCGCTCTATGACCACCTCGCCCGCGCCACGCTCTTCCCGGACACGATGCCCTGGCGCCTGCGCTCCACGGCCGAGCACACCGAGGTCCACATCCCGGTTGACGGAAACGGAGACTTCGTCGTGCCGGTGCGGTGCCTCGTCGACCTGCCGGATGGGACGGTGATCGCGCTGCGCTACTGCAGCGGTCGTCGTCCGCACTGCTACGTGCGCCTGCGCTCGGACGCGCTGGAGCCCCTGACGGTGCCTCCCGGAAAGCAGCCCGAGGATGAGGTGATGCTGGAACTCGAGCGGGTGACGCCGCCGCTTCGCTCCCGCCAGACGGCGACGGACATCCCCGTCGTCGGTCCCTCCCTCACCGAATTGCTCTCCCATGCGCTCGAGCACGGAGGCTCCACGGAGCTGCCCGTGCTGAGGACGCTCGTCGAGGAGCTGGAGCCCTGGGAGAACCCGCCTCCGCGCGCGCCCATGCCGCAGCGCAGGAAGTGATGTCTGGGTTGGTCATGACTCACTGAACATAAATCCATGGCCCCCAGGTCTGTGCCGTGGGGCCGTGGGTATGTCATTGAGTCCCAGAGAGCGGACTACTCGGATAATTGAAGTGTAGTTTGATATTTCCGCTATTCCTGGCTATTGTTCAATGCGTGCCCCCCGCCACCACCGTCCAGCCGCGTTTGCTCCAGTCCGTCCCCGCGCCTCGCTTGAGGGAGGTGGGTCCTGTCGAGGTCTACGAGACGCGCCGCGCCATGCGGGCCTCGGGTGCGCCCTCGGTGATGGTGGTGTCCGAGTCCCCGTTGCTGCGGCTGGCCATGGGGCGGGAGCTGGCGCCGGTGGTGGGGTTGATCCACGCGACGGGCATCGCGTCGGCGATTCGGCGGCTGGAGATGGGCGTGGTGCCGGCGGCGGTGGTGGTGGTGCTGGACTCGGCGGAGCGCAGTGCCGCGCACGACTTCCTCGCGCGGCTGGTGGAGATGGACTTCGCGGGCCCGCGCATCCTGGTGTCCTCGCGCTTCTGCCCGGAGCTCGCGGAGGCGTTCGGCGGCTCCTGCCTGACGCACTTCGCGCTCGCGCGTCCGTGGCGTCCGGGGGCGATGCGTTCGATGGTGGAGTCGGCGCTGGGGCTGAGCGCGCCGCTTCGAGTCGCCGCGGGACGCTGAGGTTCATCCCATGAGCGTGGGCTTCTCGCTGGCCTCGCGGCTGGTGGACGCGGGCCGTGGTCTGCTCACGGGGGTGGTGAGCGCCTTGAGGGGTGTCGCGCGGGGGCTGCGCGTGGTGCTCACGGGCGTTTTCGGTGGACTGGTCCTGTATGCCCGAGCGCGTCCGCGTGAAGGGCGCTTCCAGTTGCGCCGTGGGTTGTGGCGCGTGGCGCAGCTTCCGGTGGACCTGTTCCTGATGCTGGCCGGGCGTGTGGTGAGCGCGGTGCAGGTGTTGCTGTGGATGGAGCCCGTGGGGCGCCGGCTGTCGGGGTTCGAGGTGGAGCTGCTGCGCCCCATCTTCGGCGCGAGCCTGGACTACGCGGCGGTGCGGGTGAAGGAGGGGCCCATCGGAATCCTGGGTGTGTCGGGGCGCGCGTTCGTCCATGGCGACACCGTCTTCGTCCCGCCGAGGAGTGGCCCCACCGACCTGGGGCTGTTGGTGCATGAGCTGGTGCATGTGTGGCAGCACCAGCATGGAGGCACCGCGTACCTCAGCTCGGCGATTGCCGCGCAGCTCTCGGGAGATGGCTATGACTGGCGCAAGGGGGTGGAGAAGAGCTTGCGCTGGGAGGAACTCAATCCGGAGCAGCAGGCGCAGTTCATCGAGGAGGCAACGGTCGCGGGACTGATTCATCCTGACCACCGTGCGCTGTCTCCTCGCGCGCGGCTGAAGGGCTGGACGGAGAATGCGCTGCCGTTGCTGGAGGATGCACTCGCCAGCGTGCGCTCGGGACGCGGCGCGCCCTGAAGTCTTCGTCGTCTCGCGAGGCGCTACAGTTTCGGCGGCGACATCGGGTCGTGCTCGGAGAGCATCTTCGCCACCCGGGCCTCATCCAGCCGCGTGCCGAGCTGCTCCATCTCGTGCTGGTCTCGCACCGTCTTCGACAGGCTGAAGGTGGAGCCCACGCTGAACAGCAAGCCCATGCCCAGGAAGGCCTTCACCCAGGGGTCCAGCGGCAGGTTCCAGATGCCGACGGCCGTGACACCCACGGAGAGGGCAAAGGACAGCCAGGTCTGGATGACCCAGGCGGAGCTGTGCGCGACGACGACCTTCGGGGTGGAGCGGGACATGATGGTCTCCTCAAAAACGAGCCGTACTCTCGCTGACGTGGAGAAAACATGCCGCTTCCGCTCGTAAAGCGCATGGAACTAATCAATGCGAGATTGATAACCTGGAGTGCATGATTCAGCTCCAGCGCCTCGAGGGCTTCTACCGCGTGGCCCGTGCAGAAGGCTACGCGCGAGCGGTGAGCTCCTTCCCGTATCCCATCACCCAGCCCGGCATCCACCAGCAGGTCAAACGCCTGGAGGCCGAGGTCGGCGTCGCCCTCTTCGAGCGCGTGGGCAAGGACCGCGTCGTCCTCACCCCCGAGGGCCGCGCGCTGTACTCGCACGTCGCGCCGTTCCTGGAGGGACTGGACTCGGTGGTGCAGTCGCTTCGCAAGGGCGAGGTGGGCGGCACGCTGCGCATCCATGCCTCCGGACACGTCCTGCGCCACCTGCTGCCCGCCTGGCTGCGGCGACTCCAGACGAAGCGCCCGGACATCGAGGTCGTCCTCTTCGAGTCCAAGGTCCCCGCCGTGGACATCCTGCGCTCCGGCGACACGGACCTGGTGGTGGACCACCTGCCCGAAGTTCCCGACGAGGCGGAGGCGCGCGAGGTGGGCCGGACGTACCCCTTCCTGGTGCTGCCCTCGCATCATCCCCAGGCGAAGAGTCGCCGCGTGCGGCTGGAGTCGCTCCGGGATGACGCCTTCATCGCGTACAGCACGGACCGACACCTGCGAGAGCTCCAACTTGGGGAGCTGGCGCGAGCGGGCGTGAGACCGAAGCGGCTGCACGCGGCGGACTCGTCGGAGACCATCCTCGGCTTCGTCGCGGCGGGGCTGGGCTACTCGCTGCTCGCATCCCTGCTACCGGGTGGCCCTCGCGAGGCCGGTGTGGTCTCGCGGCCCCTGCCCGGTGTGCCCTCGGGGAGCATTCACGCCGCCTGGCGGAAGTCCGCGGCGAAGAGCCCGCTCATCCAGGCCGCGCTCGCGCTCGCGCCGAAGCCGTGAGCCGGAAGTGAAACGGGGCCCCGCTTCCGCTCGATTGGCGGAGGCGAAGCCCCGGGGGCACTGCTCGTGGCCTGTGTCGCGCCGGCTCAGCCCTGGTACTGGTGAACCGACATGATGGGGTAGCTCATGCTGCTGAAGCTGATGCGCTGCGAGCCGTCCGAGTTCACGTTGTTGGAGCCGATGAACTGGGGCTTGCCGTCCTTCCAGCCCGCGAACATCACCACGTGCTCGCCGCCGCCCACCTTCATGGACACCACGTCGCCGGGCTTCGCGTCCTGGATGGACACGCGCTTGAAGTTCGGGTCCGCGTCCAGCTTGCGCTGCAGGCCCATCACGCTGTTGTCGTGCTGGCTGTTGGAAATCTGGCCCGCCTGCTCCAGACACGCGGAGACGAAGTTGGCGCAGTTGACGTTGTTGGGGACCCAGTCCTCCATGTCCGCGCCCACGCCGCTGCCTTCCATCTTCAACGAGCCCGCGTTCTTGTTCAGGTGCGAGCGCGCGATGTCGAACGGGCTGCCCTTCGGGCCCTTCACGCCGTCACCCGAGTTCGTCGGGCCGGAGGGGCCGTCCACACCGCCCGTGAGGTTCGGACCCGTGCGGCCCGAGGGCCCGTCGAAGCCGTCCGTGGCGCCAGGGAGCTTGAGCGTGTCACCCGCGTAGATGAGGTCCACGTTCTTGATTTGAGGATTCGCCTTCTGCAGGGCGTCGACGCTGGTGCCGTAGCGCTTGGCGAGCGCGGACAGGGTGTCGCCGGACTGGATGCGGTAGCTCATGGAACGAGGGCTCCGTGGACGTGGGCTCGCGGCTGGGCGAGGAGTTTCAGGTACGACTTGCACCTATTCTCGGAGGTTGAGACCCCGAGTTGCTTGGCGGCGCGTATTTCCCCCGGGCTTTCGGTGAGATCAACAAGTCTCGCGCACTTGCACGAGGGCCGAGTCACCAGGAGTCGGAGTCCTTCTCTCGGGGAGTAGGAGTTTTCGCGCTGCCTCCTACCGGACGGACGGCCCCAGGCCGCGCCAAGGTTCTTGAACCGGGTGGGTGGGTCCGCGCATGGTGCCGGCGTGAGCACCTCCATCCCCCACCCTGACTTCGCGGTCGAGCGGTTCTCCCGGTGTCCGGACGCGCGCTTCCAGCCAGCGCCCGCGGACGGTGTGTTGCCGGAGGGCTTCTTCACCACCACGAACCTGCCCACCTACGTGCGCCTCGGCGGTGAGTGGCGCATGCCGCGCGAGCCGCGCATGGACGGCGCGCTCGTGCTGGACGAGCAGGGCGTGCTGTGGATTCGCGAGGGCCGCCGCGTCCGCGCCGGAGAGCGCGTGGTGGTGGGGCACGCGGAGGACGGCTCCGAGGGCGTCTACGTGAATACGGCGTACCTGGGCGGCGGCGGCGAGGGTGAGTTCAAGTTCATGACGAGCGAGGTGTCTCGCGAGAAGCCCATCGACTACGCGCAGATGGCGCGGCTGTTGGTGGAGGAGCGCGAGCGCGGCGGCTATCCGGTGTGGGTGACGGGGCCGGCGCTGGTGCATTCGCGGGCGCGCGCGGACATGACGTGGTTCATCGACAACGGCTTCGTGGGCGCGCTGCTGGCGGGCAACGCCGTGGCGGTGCATGACATCGAGGCGTCCATCTTCGGCACCACCCTGGGCATGAGCGGCACCGGCGAGGCCACGTCTGGAGGCCACGGCCTGCACATGCGCGCCATCAACAAGGTGCGCGCGGCGGGCTCCATCGCGAAGGCGGTGGAGGCGGGCGTGATTACCAACGGCATCATGCACGCGTGTGTCACGCACCAGGTGCCCTTCGTCCTGACGGGCTCCATTCGTGACGACGGTCCGCTGCCGGACGTGGTGACGGACAACGTGGCGGGGCAGGACGCCATGCGCCGTCACGCGGTGAAGGCCACCATGGCGGTGATGGTCGCCACCGCGCTGCATGCCATCGCCACCGGCAACATGTTGCCCGCGTTCGTCACGGAAAAGGACGGCTCGCTGCGGGAGCTGGCCACCATCTGCGTGGACTCGTCCGAGTTCGTGGTCAGCAAGCTGAAGGACCGGGGCACGCACCAGGCCTTCGGCGTGGTGACCAACGCCCAGGACTTCATGCACATCCTGCGGCTGTACGTGGAGCGCGAGCTGTCCGCCCGGGCCCAGGCCCCGAAGGGCGCCTGAGCCGCGAGCCTGTCACCCGCTCACTGGCAGAGCGCGGCCTCGATGGAAATACAGCGCTGGCCCAGGCAGCGGCTTCCGGTGTCACATGTGGAGGACAGCCGTCCGCAGGGCTCTCCCTCACGAGCGATGGGCAGGCAGAGCAGGCCCGACTCAGTCACGGCGCAGGCGTGGCCTTGGGGGCAGATCAGGTTCTCGTAGTCACAAGCCTCTCCTGGTGCCACGGCCTTCACGCAGACGCCCAAGCGGCCCACCTCGAGGCGCGCGTCCTTGCACAACAGTCCCTCCGCGCACTCGCTGTCCAGGCGGCACTCCTGACGCTCCTCGCGGCGTGGCCGGCACAGCCCCAGGTCGTCGGGGTTCGCGTCGCAGAAGAGCTCTCGCTGGCACACGTCGACGTGGAGCCCGGTGGTCCCGTCACGGGTCGGCGCGGTGCATGCCGAGCCTTCCTTCGCGTGGCGGACGCATTTGTTGTCGCTGCACACCAGGGAGGGGCCGCACGGGTAGTAGCCCTGGTTCTCGCAGATGTCTCCCTCCGAGCCCACCCGCTTGCACGTCTTGTAGCCATTCCAGTCGCACCAGAGGCCCTCCGCGCATGGCAGGGTAGAGGTGCCTCCCGCCTCTTGGACGACACACGAGGCGCCTTCCTCCAAGGGGCGCAGACAGGTCCAGGGCAGGCCTACGAGCACGAGCCCTGGTTCGCACGGGGTTCGCTGGGGAATCACGGAACCCTCCGTGCCTCGTGCCTGGCACACACCCGCGCAGGCGTTCTCCGACACGTGGCCGCAGTAGCCCTGTTCGCCACATTCGAGATTGCTCTGACAGCTCTCGGATGAAGCCGAAGCCACGAGCACCCGGCAGGTCGCGTCGTACTCGATGCCGAACCGCCACGAGTCATCGGACAGCGCGGGCGTGTCACAGCTTCCTCCCCGGATGGAGTCCAGACAGCGCCGGGCCGCGCCTTCGTCGAAGCGGAGCTGGCCGTTGCGCAGCGACTCGTCGTAGCGCGTCCCCAGCCCCAGGTAGGCGTCGCGTCCCCAGCGGCGCATGTCCTCTTCACACGCGCTCGCGCGGGCGTACTCGCCGCAGCGCTCGGCCCGAGCACAGAGCGCCTGGACGACCTCGCCGCCGAAGTCCTCCTTCTTCACCGCGTCCTCGCCGCCGCAGGCCCAGAGCCCCGCCAGCATCATCACCAGTGCCGCTTGTCGTCCATGCATCGCGCGTCCGCCCATCCGTGGCCTGAAAAGGGCCCTGACCCGGCGTGCCCTCCATGGGCATACGGACCCGACCTTCGCCACGGGCCGATGATGTCTCGCTTTCGGTGCGAGGCGCGAGGGCTACCGCGTCGCGAGCCGCCCCTCGGTGTCGATGAGGAACACCCCGCCCTCCGTCGCGACGCGCACGCCCCGCCGCTCCTCCTCGATGTGCAGCACCGGTCCGGCGACGGTCCACACCCGGTGGGTGCCGAGCTCCATCACGCGCCCATCCTCCGTCCCCGCATGGCGCGAGGTCAGCACCGTGTAGGTCGCATCCGGGGGCAGGGTCCGTGTGAGTGCGTCCAGTCGCTCGACGTACTCGGCCTCGCTCGCGTCCTCGGCGTCGGGCAGTGCGTGCCAGCGCACGTCGAGCACGGGCTCCACCCGGAAGGACGCATCCAGCGAGACGATGCCCGCGTCGGTGGCCGCGAAGAGCCGGTCGCCCGCGACTTCCAGCGCGAGACAGAAGGGGCTCGGCAGCCCGTCCTCCGTGGAGACGCCGCGCACGGGCTTGCCGGAAGAATCAAGCACCTCCAGGCCGTCCTCCGTGCAGGCGACGACGTGGCCGGCGAAGCGCGCCAGCTCCAGCGGTCCTCCCGTCTCGGGAGCGGGAGAACCCAGGGCGACGGCGGCGGCGACGGTGAGGGCGGAGAGCATGACTCCCACCCTCAATGCGAACCCCGGGCCACCACGACTTCCCCAGGAGGAACGGACGGATGGCGCCGGAGGTGTCCTCCCCCGGCCACAGGTGCGGCCGGGGGACAGCAGGCTTCAGTGCGCCTGACTCAGTACGACTCCTCGGGGACGTCCATCAGGTCCAGCGTGCCGGCCTCCACCATGCGGGCGGCGTGCGCGAGGCCCGGGAGCACTTCCGCGCAGTACCAGCGCGCGCTGGCGAGCTTGCCCACGTAGAAGGCCCTGTCACCGGGGTTGCTCTTCATCCGCTCCAGCGCCACGCCCGCGTGACGCACCAGCAGCCAGCCGATGACGAGCTCCGCCACGCTCGCCAGCACGCGGTTGCCCTGCAGGCCCACGTGGTAGACGGACTCGCCCAGCTTGCCCATCAGCGTGCCGAGCATCGTCTCCAAATCACCGAGCGCCTTGCCCAGCGTGGCGCGCTCCGTCTGCAGCTCGCCGCCGCCCAGGTCGCCCTCGGCCGTCTCGCGCACCTGCGACAAGAGGCCCTGCAGCGTCGCTCCGCCGTCCTTCGCCACCTTGCGCATGAGCAAGTCGAGCGCCTGGATGTGCGTGGTGCCCTCGTAGAGCGTGTCGATCTTCTGGTCCCGCAGGTACTGCTCCACCGGGTAGTCCTGCAGGTAGCCGGAGCCACCGTGGACCTGCAGCGCCACCGCGAGCAGCTCGAACGCCTTCTCCGAGCAGTAGCCCTTCACCAGCGGCAGCAGCATGTCGTTGAGCGTGTCCAGCTCTCCGGCCTCGGTGGCGCGGTGGCCGCCCTTCATCTCCACGCCGTCCTGCACGGACGCGGTGTAGAGACACAGCGCGCGCATGCCCTCGGCGTGCGCCTTCTGCGCCATCAGCATGCGGCGCACGTCCGGGTGCTGGAAGATGGGCACGCGCGGCGCCAGCTTGTTGCGCGCCTGGAGCAGGTCCGCGCCCTGGAGCCGGTCCTTCGAGAACGCCAGCGCGCGCTGGTAGCCCGCGGACAGCGTGGCCATGGACTTCACGCCCACCGCCATGCGCGCCTGCTCGATGATGTAGAACATCTGCCGGATGCCGTC
This sequence comes from Myxococcus sp. CA039A, assembly GCF_013336645.1. Lineage (NCBI taxonomy): Bacteria > Pseudomonadati > Myxococcota > Myxococcia > Myxococcales > Myxococcaceae > Myxococcus > Myxococcus sp. CA039A. The sequence goes on from NZ_JABUMQ010000141.1 coordinate 15,604, forward strand.
GTGGACCTCGCCCAGCAGGAGGCCGCGCGAGGGCTGGCCGTCGCCGAACGTCAGCTCGCACGTGACGGAGCCCTTCAGCCCCATCTTCTTCTCCAACTTGGTGCACACCACGCCGTTGCGCTCACCCTGGCTGCCGTCCTCGTTCACCCAGAACTTGGGCACGACGAAGAGCGACAGGCCCTTGGTGCCCGGAGGCGCGCCTTCCGGCCGCGCCAGCACCATGTGGATGATGTTCTCGGACATGTCCGAGTCGCCGTTGGTGATGAAGCGCTTCACGCCCTCGATTTCCCACACGTCGCCGCCCACGGGACGCGCCTTGGTGCGCGCGGCGCCCACGTCGCTGCCGGCGTCCGGCTCGGTGAGCACCATGGTGCCGCCCCAGCGCTTCTCCAGCATGTGCGGCAGGAAGCGCTTCTTCTGCGAGTCCGTCCCCAGCCGGTCGATGATGCGCGCGAGCAGGTTGCCCAGCGTGTAGAAGGCCAGCGAGGCGTTGGCGCCCACCATCAGCTCGAACGCGGCCCAGCCCAGCGACGGCGGCGCGCCCATGCCACCCAGGTGCGGCGGCTGCTCCAAGAGGTGCATCCCCGCGTCGAAAAACGCCCCCATGGACTTCTTCAGCCCGGGAGGCAGCGTCACCTCGCCGTTCTCCAGCTTGGGCGGTGTGTGCTCGGCCTCGTCGAAGGAGGGCGCCAGCTCGTTCGCGCAGAGCACGGCGAACGCCTGCAACATCTGCCGGGCGGCCGTCTCGTCCAGGTCGCCAAAGGGCGCATGTCCCAGGGAGGTACGGCCGATGTCGAGGAACTCGAAGAGATTGAACTCGATATCGCGCAGGTTGGGGACGTAGTGGTTCGCGGACGACGACATCTCGGACTCCTCACGGGAACGAAAGCCCTGAGGGTAGCCGAGATTGATTTTCGAGTCAGCCCAGGTTGCCGGGCGCCACGGACGGTGAATGACGCGCGGTGCCGTGAACGCACGAAGGGCCCCCGGGGAACCGGCCCCAGAGGCCCTTCGCTCAGCGGTGTGTCACGTGTGACGGGGATTCAGCCCTTGAGCTGGAGCGAGGGCACCGCGCCCTCGCCGAGCACCAGGTGGACCTGGCCGACCTTGGCCGCGAGGTCCTTGTAGGCCTCCAGCTCCTTGAGGCGCACGAGCAGCGGGTTCTCCGCGAGCACCTTCGCCGTCTGGGCCATGGAGCGCGTGGCGGCCGTCTCCTCGCGGCGGGTGATGACGTTCGCCTCGGCCTCCTTCTGGGCCTGGATGACGCGGTTGAGCAGTTCCTTCATTTCACCCGGGAGCACGACGTCCTTGATGCCGAAGCGCAGCAGCTCCAGACCCACCGACTCCGCGCGCTCCTTCACCTGCGCGAAGAGGTCCTCGGCCACGGCCTCACGCGAGGCGAGCAGCTCGTCCAGCGTGCGCGTGGCGACGGACTCGCGGGCCGCCAGCTGCATGGCGAGGTAGAGGATGTCATCCGGCGCGCGGGCGACGACGGCGAGCCGGCGGGCATCCGCCACGCGGAAGGCGGTGGAGAGGTTGAGCCGCAGCGTGACGCGGTCCTTGGTCATGACTTCCTGGCCGGTGACGTGGAGCAGGCGCTCGCGCAGGTCGATGACGGCGAGCTGGACCTTGCGGGCGACGGTCCACGCGGCGTGCCGGCCGGCGGGCAGCACCGCGTCCAGGGTGCCGTCCACGTAGCGCAGCACGACGCTGCCCTCGGTGGCCGTGGCCTCCACGTAGTCGCTGGCGGGGACCTTGGCGCGCACGTCGTCCTGCAGTGGCGCGGTGGCCACGCCGGACGTGTCCAGGCGCTCGATGCTCACGGCGGAAGAAGCCGGGACGGAGTCGCGGCCGGGGAGGCGCTCCAACGTCCACACCTGGTGCTGGCCACGGCCGAGCCACAGGGTGGGGCGGCCGCGGTGGTAGAGCATGGCGCGCTCGGTGGGACCCAGCTCGAGGACCTGGAGGTCCGACGGGGGCACGAGCGCGAGCAGCTCCGTGTCCAGGTTCGTCAGGGGCATGCCGGTGGCGACGCGGACGATGCGCACGTTGCGGAAGGGGTAGGTGAGCCGGTAGCGGCCCGGCACCAGGTAGCGCGTGGGCACCTCGTCGACGAGGACGAACGCCCGCTCGTGCTGCACGACATCGACACGCTGGAAGAAGCTCATCGCGCACCTCCTTTCCCCGTGGGGGACTTGATGAAACCCGGGAGGCGAGGTGGCGCGAGGAAGCGCGCGTCCCGGGGGACTGCTGAAAAGTGGAAGCCCCGCCCTTCGCGGGTGGAGAGCGCTGACTGCGTGCCCGGCCTCGTCACCACATCCCGCGCTCGCGGGCCGGGCCGGGCGCGGACGACGACAGGACTTCCGTTGACGGCTCGGAAGGGGACTGTCGCCCTGGCGGACGGCGAGGCTTCGCGGTGGGGGAGGGTGGACGGGGTGGGCCAGCGCTCCTACCGGCTCGGGGTGGAGCTTCCTGGCGGAGCCGAGTTTTCAATTCGGTTCAGAACGAAGGAGTCGAACCTTCAACCTCAAGATTAAGAGTCTTGTGCTCTCCCATTGAGCTAGTTCTGAGAGTCCCCGTGAGGGGCCACTCAAATGGCTTTCGAGGCGGCCGGCCTGACGCAACCAATGTGAGGGAGACACCGCGGACGATGGACCCGGGAACACCCTGACCGGCACGTGAGCGCAGAGCGCCCCGGTCCAGCCTTCGGGAGCCCAGGGACAGACCCGTGACACCTCTAGAGATGCGTCGGGGGCGAGGGACGCCACCGTGGCACGGAGGCTGACAACGGGTGATTCGCCGAAGCGCGGGACGTGGGTCACCGCGTCCGGGCGAAAGGGTTGATTCGTTGCGCACGCGCGAGACGTTCGTCACCGCGCCTGGGAGGATGGGCTACTCCACCGCGCCTGGCTGCGCCGACTTCAGCGGCAGCGGCCGGGAGGCCGTCTGGGATTGAGCCTGGGGCGCGAGGGAGGGCTCGGGCTCCGTGGACTCGGTGGGCTGCATCGGCTGGCAGCTCGGAGTCTCGCTCTTCGTGTCCGTCCCGCTCGCCGTGGCCTGCTTCGCGGCGCTCTTGGAGGGCAGCGAGCACATGGTGCTTGTCGGTGTCGCCACGATGGGCTTCGCCACGCGGGGATTGCTCGGCGTCGCGGAGTCTCCTCGCGCGCGGGAGTCACCTCGCGAGTTGGAGTCGCTGCGCGTGTCCGCCTTGCCCTCGCTCGTGGAGGTGGACGTGGCCGTCGCCACCGCGGAGGGAGTCGGCCGCTTCGCCGCTTCTCCGAGCGCGTTCGCCAGCCGTCCGTTGCTCTCGTGCATCTGGTCCCGCGCCCGGTCCAGGCTGGCCTGCGCGTGCTCGCGCTGCGCATCCATGCTGCCCTGGAGTCGCTCGCGCTCCTTCACCAGCGCCGCCTGGGCCTCGTCACGCTGCGCATCCAGCTTCGTCCGATACGACTCGCGCTCCTGCTCCTGGTTGGCGCGCAGGCTGTCGCGCTCCTTCGAGACATCACTCAGGCGCTGCTCCAACTCCCCCTTCTCCGCCGAGAGCATCTTCTCCGTGGTGACCATGCACGCCTCGAGCACCTTCTCGTCTGGCGCGCGCGTCGGCAGCGGCTCACCGCGATTCCAGGCCACCATCGCGCTGCTCTGCCAGCGGTAGTCCGCGTGCATCACGCACTCCTGCACCAATCGTGTCACACGGTCCGCCGACCACTCCGGCTTCGGCCGCGCGCAGGGACCCACCTCTTCCTTGAAGCTGGAGGGAAAGGTGCGGACCTGCTTCACCCAGCAACCGTCCCGCTGCTCCACCTTCACCGACGCGCACCCGCTCACCGCCACCGCGAGCACCACCGCAGCCACACGCTTCATGACGCCCCCGCCTTCCATCCCGCCCGCCGGCCCGTGCTTCACCTCTTCGCCACTCGAAGGCACGGTAGGAACGATGGAAGGCCTCGCCCATTCGGCGGAGCCCTCTCGCGCAAGATGCCTGTTCTCGACTCAACGGACCCGGGCAGACAGGCGAGCATGCTCCGACCCACCCCGTGTGCTCCGCTCAACGCTCGCACCCTCCGAAGGGGGTGGGCGGCCGAGCATGCGCTCCACCGTCCACCAGTCTCCTCGCGCTGCTCAGGGAATCAGGCTTCGCGTGTGCTCCAGCAGCTCCGGTCCGCCCGGCGCGCCGTGGCCCGGGATGATGACGCGGGTCTCTGGGAAGCGCTCACGCGTGCGCTCCAGGCTCGCGGGCCAGGCCGCGAGGTCCGCGTCCTCCACGTTGCCCAGGTCCTTCGCCGCTCCATCCTTCACGAAGCAGCCACCGAACAGCACGCCGCTGTCCCGATGCCACACGAGGAGGTTGTCGCGCGCATGCCCCGCACCGGGGAAGAACAGCTCCACCGGCCCCAGCGTGCGCGCTCCCGAGAAACTCTCCGTGGGCACGGGCCGTCCATGCTCCGTCGCGAGCTTCACCGTGTCCTCCAGCCCGTACACCGGAATGTTCCGCGCCACGAGCACCGGGATGCCCGCGGTCCGGTCGACGTGGAAGTGTGTGGACACCGCCGCGCGCACGGGCCTGTGCAGCGTCTCCTTCGCCCAGGTGAGCAGGTGCTCCGTCTGTGCCGGACTCCAGCCCGTGTCGACCAGCAGCGACTCCGCGCCGTCCTCGATGACCAATCCGTTCGCGGGGTAGCGGCCGAAATCCGGGCCCGACAGCGTCGTGTGGACCCAGACACCCGGAGCGATGCGGCGCACGGAGATGTCCTCCGTGAGCGTGTACTCACTCGGGCCCGTGTCGGGTGTTGCCACCGTGGAGGCGGGGCGCCCGGGTGTCGAGGTACAGGCCGGAGCGAGCATCAGCACGGGCGCGAGGACGAGGGCGCGAAGCCGTTGTGAGGTCATGACGTGGGCTGCTGAACTCGTGCGGAAGAGGGGGCGATTCATGAGGGCTCGCCACCGAGGATGACCGTGCACTGGCCCGTGACGACCTGGGGGCGCTCATCCACCCACTGCCAGACGCGGCTGTAGCGAAGCCGCGCTTCGAACTCGGTGCCGTCGTGGGTTCCCTTCACGGAGGCGCTGACGATGACCACCGCGCCCGCCGAGAGGTAGCGGATGATGGGCGCCGACACGTCCAGCCGCGTCAGGCGCAGCGCGCGCGAGCGATGCGCCGCCAGGTCCGCTTCCTTGTCGAACACCTGTCCGGTGTGGTTGACGAAGACGAGGTCGTCGGAGATGAGCGCGTCGAGCGCGGCGACGTCACCCCGGAGCATTGCCTGCCGCAGCGACTCCTCGGCGGCGAGGAGGTCTTCTTCCGTCATCATCCGTGGCGCTCCCTTGGCTCGATGCCAGTCACGGTGGAGTCTGTAGCGTCGCGAGTCCGCCTTGGCCACCTACTCGGGGTGCGCCACTTCCATCGCGACGACGCTACCCCCGCTCCACGTCCCACCAACCGAACCACATCGTCCGCTCCTCGGTGAGCTGCACCCAACCCGGGGCATGCACGTAGTCGCGCGGTTGCAGCCCCGCCTCCACGACGGCGCGAGCCGTGTCTTCGAAGGAATACAGATGCAGCGTCACCGCCGGGCCCGCCGTCTGGACCTCGTGCGTGGCGGTTTCATGTCCCTCGAAGCCGGGCCGTTGCTCCAGCACCGTGAACAACATCCGACCACCGGGCGCCAACGTCGCGGCGAGATGGCTCAGCACGCGCGGCAGGTCGTCACAGAAGTCGAGGCAACCGATGGCCAGCACCACCTGGAAGCGTCCCCACTCCTCGGGGAAGGGGCGGTGATAGCTGTGCACGTGCCACGCGCCCTCGGGCCGGGCCTGTCGCGCCAGCTCCAGCATCTCCGGGGACAGGTCGACTCCCACCACGTCGATGGAGGCGTCCAGGCCCCGCGTATGGAGCCCCGGCCCGCACCCCACGTCCAGCACTCGACACCCCGGAGTCACCGCTTCCGCGAGGAAGCGCTCCACGCGGTCCTCATATCGGTGAAGCACGGGGAAGAGCGCCTCATAGGCCGAGGCAATCTCCCCATACACCTGCTTCACATCCTCTTCCTGAGCATCCCGCGACATGGCGCCGCAGCCTATGCACGAGGAGGGCCCAGGTGGCGTGGAACACACGCGGACACTCCGTGCGGTGAGCGTCCTGGGATGAACGCTGGAGCCTCCGCCGTGGCGTCACTTGTTCCGGGGAGCACCACAGTCCGGGCAGAACTTCGCGCTCTCCGGCACCTCCAGGCCACACGTCCCGCAGCTCACCTTCCGGGCCGCGAGGGGCTTGCCGCACTCCATGCAGAACTTCCCGCCGTCCACCTTGGCGGCGCAGTGCGGACACGTCGCCAGCCGCGTCTCCTTCATGTCCAGCGTCGCGACGTGGTCCACCGTGCGCGCCTTCTCTCGCGCCTGCTCCACCGCCACGTGCGCCTGGATGGAGGCCGCCTCTTCCGCCAAATCGGGAGCGCACGCCTCGCACAGTCCGCGCCCCTCGTTCCAGCACGAGCGCGGACACACCCACTTGCCGCACCGGGTGCAGTTCTTGAAGTGCTGCTTCCCCGCGTCCACGGCCTCCGCGTAGGCCTCATCCCAGCCCTGGCCGCGCAGCGCGTCCTTCAGGTGCGTGCCCGCGTGCGCCGCGCGTCCAATCGTCCCGCCGAAGAACGAGCCCGCGGCGCGCAAGAGGCCCGTGGCCACGCCTACCTTGCTCGCGATGAACGGCGACATGTGCCCGTTGCCGCACTTGTCGCAGAAGAACTCGAACTGGAACCCGTAGTCGTTCGAGCGGTCCGTGTAGTTCCGGGTGAACTGAATCATCGCCATGTCGTGCGTGCTCCCTGCCGCAACACGCCGTCACGCTATCACGGATGCAACAGGGCCTCGCCCGGATGACGAGGCCCTCGGACGTCCGGGTGGCTCAGTCCTCCACCTGCCGGAACACCGCCATCGCGCGGCCCACCAGCTCGAACTTCCCCCGAGGCGTGACTTTCTCCGCGCCCCGGGTGTCGTCCGCCGTGTACAGCGCCAGCTCCCACCGCTGGCCCGTCACCACCGCGGGCACGGTGAAGGACACCGGCTCATGGTGCGCGTTGAGCAACACCAGCACCGCGTCGCCGATGATGCGCTGGCCGCGCTCGTCCGGCGTGGGGATGGCGTCGCCTCCCAGGAGGAACGCCAGCGAGCGCACGAAGGGCTTCTTCCAGTCCTCCGCGCCCATCTCCGTCCCATCCGGACGGAACCACGCCAGGTCCTTGTGCTCGGAGTCCCACAGGTGCGCGCCCTTGAAGTAGCGCCGCCGCTGCAACACCGGCTGCCGGTGTCGGAAGTGGATGAGCTTCCGGGTGAACTCCAGGAGCTTCTCCCTCCGGGCATCCAGCTTCCAGTCCACCCACGACAGCTCGTTGTCCTGGCAGTACGCGTTGTTGTTGCCCCGCTGCGTGCGCCCCATCTCGTCGCCCGCGACAATCATCGGGACACCCGTGGACAGGAACAGCGAGGCCAGGAGGTTGCGCTTCTGCCGCTCGCGCAAGGCGACGACGCCTGCGTCCTCCGTCTCGCCCTCCACGCCGCAGTTCCACGACTGGTTGTCGTCCGCTCCGTCGCGGTTGTGCTCGCCGTTCGCCTCGTTGTGCTTGTGGCTGTACGTCACCAAATCGTGAAGCGTGAAGCCGTCGTGCGCCGTCACGAAGTTGATGCTCGCCTGCGGCTTGCGCCGCGCCTCCGCGTACAGGTCCGAGTTCCCCGTCAGCCGGTAGCCCACCTCGCCCGCGAGGTTCTCGTCCCCCTTCCAGTAGCGGCGCAGCGCGTCCCGGTACTTGCCATTCCACTCGCGCCACGGCGCGGGGAAGCCGCCCACCTGGTAGCCGCCGAGCCCCACGTCCCACGGCTCCGCGATGAGCTTCACCCGGCTGAGCACCGGGTCCTGCTGAAGAATCTGGAACAGCGCCGCCCTCGGGTCGAACCCGCCTTCGCCCGTGCGCCCGAGCACCGTGGCCAGGTCGAAGCGGAACCCGTCCACATGCATCTCGTTCACCCAGTAGCGCAGGCTGTCGATGATGAGCCGCGCCGCGTTCGGGTTCGACGCGTTGACGCTGCTGCCGCACCCGGTGAAGTCCAGGTAGTAGCGCGCGTCCGGCATCAGCCAGTAGTAGCTCGCGTTGTCGATGCCCTTCAGCGACAGCGTGGGCCCCAGGTGGTTGCCTTCACAGGTGTGGTTGTAGACGACGTCGAGGATGACCTCGAGCCCCGCCGCGTGCAGCGCACGCACCATCGCCTTGAACTCGGCCACCGCGGCGCCCGGCGTCTTGCGGCTGGCGTAGTACTGCTCGGGCGCGAAGAAGCCGAGCGTGTTGTAGCCCCAGAAGTTGGACAGCTTCTTGTCGTTGAGGAACGAGTCGTCCGCGAACGCGTGCACGGGCAACAGCTCCACCGACGTGACGCCCAGCTTCTGGAGGTGCTCGATGATGGGCGGCGAGGCGAGCCCCGCGTAGGTGCCGCGCAGGTGCTCGGGCACTTCGGGGTGTCGCATGGTGAGGCCGCGTACGTGGGCCTCGTAGATGACCGTCTTGCGCCAGGGGATTTCCGGCCGGCGGTCATTGCCCCAGTCGAAATAGTCGCTCACCACCACGCCCTTGGGTACCCCCGCCGCGCTGTCGCGCTCGTCGCGCGCCAGGTCCTGCTGGGGGTTGCCGAGCGGGTAGCCGAACACCGGCTGCTTCCAGTCCACGTCGCCGTGCAGGGCCTTGGCGTACGGGTCCACCAAGAGCTTGTGCGGATTGCAGCGGTGCCCCTTCGACGGCTCGTAGGGGCCATGGACGCGCAGGCCGTACAGCGTCCCGGGCTCCAGGCCCGGCACGTAGCCGTGGTGGACGAAGTCCGTCGCCTCCGGCAGCGGGAAACGTTCGATTTCCTTCGTTGGATTCGCGGGGTCGAAGAGACAGACCTCGATGCGCGTGGCCACCTGGGAGAAGACGGCGAAGTTCACTCCCGTGCCGTCGAAGGTGGCACCACGCGGCCAGGGTTTCCCCGGCCAGACCTCCCTGCTCATGCGGGCTCTCGATTCCTCTCAAGGATATGGCCCGCTGAATGTGGGATGGCCCCCGCGTACCGGCAACCGTCAAGCAGCGACTGCGTGGTCCAGTGAGCGCCACGTCCCCAACGCCCAGTCCTCCTCCTCCGGGTCGTCGAAGCTCACCACGCACAGCGCCCGGTGCTTCCCCGAGCTGCACACCGCCGTCAGCCGGCACTCGCCCGGCTCCATGTGCAGCGAGGCGCGGCCGCTCACCCGCTCGCCCCGGTACTCCAGCTCCATGGCCCGGCGCTCCGCCGTGGTGGGAGCCAGACTGTCCTCCGTCGCGTCCTCCAGGGGAACGAAGCGCACGCTGCGCCGATGGTCCCTGGCCACCCAGGTGCCGTCCTCCAGGTGCGCCTCCGCCAGCGAGCCCGGGATTCGAATCTCCCAGCCCGCCGGCAGCGCCACCTGCACCGCGCCCCGCCGGTAGCCGATGGACGGCCCCCTCGCCGCGTGGAACGCCGCGTGCCGGTGGACGAGCTCCGCGAGCGTTCCACCCACGCCCAGGTAGCCGAGCACCTCGCGCCACTCGCGCCACGGGTACGCCAGCTCCGGGTCCTCGCGCCACGCCAGCTCCAGCGCGCGCGCCACCTCGCGCAAGAGCCGGCGCTCTTCATCCAGCAGCGGCGGGCGCCACACGACTTCCGTCCACAGCCGGCACAGGGCCCGGCCCAGCCGCGCGTGCGCGCCCACGCCCTGCTTCCACCAGGGAAACACATCCATGCCCAGCCGAGGGTCCTCGTACACGCGCCGCATCCACCGCTCGTCCCGAGGGCCGAGCGGCGTCAGGAGCGCGCCGGGATACTCGAAGGTGTGGCCGAAGCGCATCGACATCGCGAAGCCCGACTCCCCCCGGCTGCGCAGCCGCAACACCTGTCCCACGGACTCCTGGAGCCACGCGAGCATGTGGACTTCCACCGGGCCCGCGTCGTCCGTGTGGAAGTAGCCCGTGGGGTCTCCCACGCCCATCGCCTCGTCGGCTTCCGCCCAGTGCAGGTCCAGCGATTGACCCATCGCCTTGAGCAAGTCACAGAGGAAGACGTGGTAGCCCGGGCCCACCGCCGTCGTCTCCGCGGAGATGACGACGCGCGCGCCGCTGGCCGCGAGGATGGAGACTTCGCCCGCCGCTGGATGCAATCGCAGTCGCAGCATCGGCGCGCCGTGGGGGCCGGTGCTCAGATGACTGCTCTCCAGCCATTCTTTCGCGTTCCCCTGAAACCATTGCTCCACCTGCCGCAACCAGGAGCGCGCGTTCTCGGATGACGGCGTGAAGGGCACATCCCCTCCACGCCGGCCGGCCAGCAGCAACTTCACACTCATCACGCCTCTCTCGGGTTGGGACGACGGTTCATCCGGGGACAGGGCATGTCTCCGCGTCTTGTCAGGAAAGCGCGCTTCGCCTTGAAGGTGCCACCGACCCCGGGTGCCTGCCGGCCCGTGCTCCACGTCGCGCGGAGTCACGAGCGAGAGGACTTTCGCTCGTCCGCCTGCCTGCCCTTGTCGCAATGACTTGCAGTGACGTGAGGCTTTCGTGACCCGGAGGCATCAGGCCACGGAAGTTGAAGAGAGGTTCAGTTCTGGGTGGCGGCGGCGGGCGCGTCCTTGCGCGCGTTGGCGGCGACCTTCTCCGCGATGCGGGCCCAGGAGGTGTGCTGGCGCACGGACTCGAGCGACGGCTCGGTGGTCAGCGACGTGGTGGCGGCGAAGCCCTGGTCGGCGGCGCGCTCCAGCCAGATGATGGCTTCGTCCTGGCTGCCGGCGCGCGCGGCGATGACACCGGCGTAGTAGAGCGCGTCGGGGTGGCGGAAGCCGTCGGCCCACGCCTTGCGGTAGAGGAAGAGCGCGTCCTCGTAGCGCCCGTCCTCCAGGAGCTTGTCGGCCTCGGCGCCCAGGCGGCGCGCCTCGCTGGCGTCGGGCGGCACGGGGCGGGGGACGGGCCCGGAGGG
>NZ_JABUMQ010000142.1:0-26565 GCF_013336645.1 Myxococcus sp. CA039A
GCCCCCGCCGGTCCCCGTGCCTCCACCCGCTCGCGAGGTGGCTCCGCCGCCTCCCGCGGTGGACGCCGCGCCGAGGGATGAGGAGATCCGCTTCGCGGAGGACGAGGGCCCGAGCGCGCTGAGCGACAGCGACGGCGAGGGCGGTCCGGTGCTCACGGCCGCGCCCGAGGAGACGGTGGACCTGGAGGAGGAGACTCCCGCCGCCACCGCTCCGACTCCGAACGGCGACGAGGCGCCCCGGGATGTGGCCACCGTGCCGACGCCGGTGCCCCTCACGAAGCTGCAGCTCACCAAGGTCGCCGCGCGCGGCGCGGATGCCGCTCTGACGGAGAAGGCCGCCGCCGCGCCTCGGCGGGGCGTGTCCGGCGCGAGCGCCCCGGGGGCGACGGGGACCCTGGTGTCCACGGCGCCACTGCTGTCGGAGCTGGCGCCCTCGCTGTCCCTGGATGACGAGCGGGGAGGGCGTCCCTTCGTGTTGGGCGAGGGGCGCTTCAGCGTGGCGGTGGACGGGGAGCTGTTGACCCGGTTGGATGGCGTGGTGGCGCTGCGGGGGCAGTTGGCGTTCCAGCCGGAGATGAAGCGCTTCCGGGGACGGGCAACGGACAAGCCCTTTGGCGAAGGGCCGTCGCGGATGGTCCGGGCGAAGGGGCACGGGGTGCTCCACCTGGAGCCCGCCGAGCGCCGCACCTTCCTCGTGGTGGACCTGGGCGAGGACTCGGCCTACTTCCGGGACGAGAACGTCTTCGCCTTCGAGGAGCCGGTGATGTTCGAGAATGGCCGGGTGCCGTCGGACATCGCCCCGGACCTGGACCTGGTCCACCTGCGCGGGCAGGGACAGGTGCTGCTCAGCCTGCCGGGGCCGCTGCGCTCGGTGCAGGTGCGCCCGGATGCGCCGGTGACGGTGCCCCTGACGCACCTGGTGGGCTGGCAGGGCAACCTGACGCCCCGGGTCGTGCCCCTGCTCAAGTCCCCCGCCGGCGAGTCGCTGCGCACTGCGGTGGAGCTGGGGGGCGAAGGTTTTGCCCTCATCGCCCTCGGGGTTCGCTAGAAGAGCGCGCCATGGCCACGGACCGAGCGACCCGGAAGCAGCGCAAGCGGGAGGAGCGGGCGCGCCGGCGCGCGGAGCGCAAGCCCAGCGTGCTGGTGCAGGAGTTCTGGAACCTCCCCAACATGCTCACGTTGGGACGCATCCTCCTCATCCCTCCGTTCGTCTGGTTCCTCTACGACGCGGACCCGCTCAACTCCCTCTTCGCGGGCCTGGTCTTCGCCGTCGCCTCCATCACCGACGTGGTGGACGGCTACCTGGCGCGCAAGTGGAACCTCATCACCGTCGTCGGCAAGTTCATGGACCCGCTGGCCGACAAGCTCATCGCCATGGCCGCGCTGGTGATGATGGTGCGGCTGGGGCGCATCGCCGCGTGGGTCGTCATCGTCCTGCTCGCGCGCGAGCTCATCGTCAGCGGTCTGCGCACCATCGCCGCGAGCGAGGGCATGGTCATCGCCGCCGGCCAGGAGGGGAAGTGGAAGACGTCCCTCCAGCTCGTGGGCATCATTTCACTCTGCGTTCACTACGTGCACCCGCTGACGCTCGGCTCGTTCAGCACGCCGGTGGACTACAACCTCGTGGGCAAGGTGCTCGTCTACTTGTCTGGCGCGTTCTCGGTCTGGAGCGCCGTCGTCTACTTCCGCGCGTTCCTCGCCATGCTTGCGAAGCGAGGGGATGAAACGTCGGCTGCGAAAAGTGTTTGACGTGTTCGGAGGGCCTCTGTATACCCCACCTCACTTCGGACGCGGCGCCGACGCGGGGCGCGGACGAGAGGGAAGTCGCAGTACCTGATGCGGGAATAGCTCAGCGGTAGAGCATCGCCTTGCCAAGGCGAGGGTCGAGGGTTCAAATCCCTTTTCCCGCTCCAATACGAAGGCCCCCTGGGAAACCAGGGGGCCTTTTTGTTTTGGCTCAATCACACGCATGACTGTCTTGTCCTCGGCGACCCCGCATGGCGGCGCGTCTGGGACAACGCTTCCTTGCCCTGGGGGATGGGAGTGCTGGCGCGCGTGGTGGGCCTGCCCGAGCGGTGGGCGGACGGCCCTGTTGCGTCATGGTGGTGATGCGTGCGGGGCCATCTGCCGGCCTCGCTCCCACCCGGGCCCTGCTATAGAAGGGCCCCCTCATGATTCGCCTCGTCCGAGAACTGTACCAATACCGGGGCCTGCTGCTCAGCCTCGTCCAGCGGGAGCTCAAGGCGCGTTATCGCGGCTCGTTTCTGGGCTTCCTCTGGACGTTCCTGAATCCCACGCTGCACATGCTGGTGTACGCGCTGCTGTTCACCGTGGTGATGCGGGCGAGCACCCCGAACTACTCGTACTTCATGTTCGTGGGGCTCCTGCCGTGGATCTGGTTCTCCTCGTCGCTGGGCGCGGGGGCGAGCGCCATCAGTGACCGGCGCGACCTGATGACGAAGGTGCGCTTCCCGGCGCAGGTGCTGCCCACGACGGTGGTGCTGACGAACCTCAGCAACTACCTGCTGTCGCTGCCACTGATGGTGGGGCTGGGCTTGTTCCACGGCCAGGTCCCCACCTGGCACGTCATCGCCTTCCCGGTGGTGGTCCTCATCCAGCTCATCTTCACGCTGGCGATGACGTACATCCTGGCCGCCATCAACGTCACGTTCCGGGATTTGCAGCACATCGTCGGCAACATCCTGACGATGTGGTTCTTCACCACGCCGGTGCTCTACCAGGCCTCCACCATCCTCGACGAGAGGGTCCGCACGGCGGTGCTGGTGGTGAACCCGATGTCCAGCCTGATGCTCTCCTACCAGGCCATCTTCTACGAGCACCGGTTGCCGGACCCCCTGCCCCTGGCGGCACTGGCCCTCTTCTCGCTGGCGCTGCTCTGGGGCGCCTCGATCCTCTTCGAATCCCGCCGCGAGGAGTTCGCGGAGTCCATCTGAGCCGTCGCCATGCAGGAACCCCTCGACGCCATTGTCTTGCGCGATGTCGTGAAGAGCTTCCGGAAGAGGACCATCCGGGGCGAGTACACGACCTTCAAGTCCGAGCTGCTGCGCTGGTTGCGCGGCCAGCGCCAGCCCCGAGAGGGTGGTCTCATCACCGCCCTGCGCGGCATCAACCTGAGCATCCCTCGCGGCAAGACGGTCGCCATCATCGGCCGTAACGGCTCCGGCAAGAGCACCCTGCTCAAGCTCATCACCGGCATCTACACGCCGACCTCCGGGGTCATGGAGATCAACGGCCGCATCTCCGCGCTGCTGGACCTGGGCGCGGGGTTCCACCCGGACTTCTCCGGCCGGGAGAACATCCTCATCAACGGCATCATCCTCGGCATGTCGCGCGCGGAAGTGCGCGAGCGGATGGATGACATCATCGCCTTCAGCGAGCTGGGTGAGTTCATCGACGAGCCGGTGCGGACGTACTCCAGCGGCATGTACATGCGGCTGGCGTTCGCGGTGGCCACGCACGTGGACCCGGACATCCTCATCGTCGACGAGATTCTCGCCGTGGGCGACGAGCACTTCAGCAAGAAGAGCATGGCGAAGATGACGGAGTTCAAGAAGCGCGGGAAGACCATCGTCCTGGTCACCCACGACTTGAGCACCGTGGAGCGCTGGTGTGACGAGGCCGCGTGGATTGACGGTGGCTACATCCGCCGCGTGGGTCGTCCCTCGGAGGTCGTCGCCGAGTACAAGCAGGCCATCGCCCTGGCCGAGGCCCAGTCGGTGGTCTTCACGCCCCCGGCGCTGACCGAGGGCGGCGGCGCGCTGCCCCAGGTGAACGTGCCCGGCGCGGACGCGCCCGTGCGCCTGTCCGGCCTGCGGTTGTTGAGCCCCTCGGGGGAGGTGGCCCCGCAGCTGTCGCCCGAGGCCGCCGTGGAGGTCTGCGTGGACTTCACGACGCAGGGTTCGTACGAGGACCTGGTGTTCGAGGTGGCGCTCCAGACGCTGGAGGGGCGCCCGCTCTACGAGACGAGCACCCGGGTGGAGTCGGTGTCGTTGCCCAAGGAACTGCCAGCCTCGGGGCGGGTGCGCTTCGTGCTGGAGCGCCTGGGGCTCCTGGCGGGGACCTATGTGTGCGAGGTGACGGCGCGCACGGCCGGGGGTGTGTCCCGGGAGACCTGCACCTTCGTGGTGAACTCCTCCGTGGCGGAGCGCGGGGTGTTCCGCCCCGTGCATCACTGGGTGGTGGAGTCCGTCCCGGTGTCAGTGGTACCCGCGCTCGCGGGCGTGGGTCATCCCTGAGTGGGGCGGGTGGGCTCGCGTCGCGAGGGGGCGTATCCGTAAGGCCGGCACGCGAACGAGAGAGAAGGTACGGCGGTGAAGACAGTGCTGGAGAAGCTCGCCGGTGACACGGGGGCGCCCGATGCGGCGCCGGGTGCGGGGGACCTGGCTCGGATGGTCGCGGTGGTGCGCGCGCTGCTGGACTCGCGCCGCCCCTGCCTGCCCGAGGCCTGTGAGGAAGTGGCGGCACTGGAGGGCGCGCTGCGGCTGCTCACCGAGCACCTCCATCGCGCGCGTCCAGAGGGCGCGCATGCGCTGTCGCCGCTCCAGGAGGCCGCGCGGTGGGCGGTGCCCCACGAGTTCGCGGTGCCGGAGTCGCACCGCGCCGCCCGCCTGGGCAAGGTGGTGACTGCCACCAAGCGCGCCTTCATCGAGGGACTGCAGCCCTTCCACGTCGAGTCGCTCCGCCCGCAAGCGGACTTCAACAAGGCCGTGGTGCGGGTGCTGGAGTACCTGACGGTGCACCGCGCCCTGGGGCTCGGCGAGGACCTGTCGGCGTGGGCGCGCGCGCAGCTCGAGCCCAAGGCCGACCCGACGCGCTGGAAGGTGCAGCGCTCACACCGGGCCGGCGCGCTAGGCTCTCTGGTGCAGGCCGCCAAGCGCTCCTATCTCTCCGCGGCGGGCTCCCTGTTGGAGGGGTTGCTGCGAGGCCAGGCGGAATGGAACGCGGCCATGGTGGAGGCCGTCGTCGCCGCATCCGGGCCCCGGGCTCCGGACGAGGCCACGGGCGCGAAGTGGGTGGCGAGCCTGTGCGAGCGCAATGACCCGCTGCGGCCGGAGGCGATGTCCCGGACGCTGCGCGCGGGAGCTCCCCTGTGGACCGAGCTGTTGCGTCGACAGACTCGCTTCAACGAGCAGGCGGTGCTGGCGCTGGCGGGGGTGTTGGGGACGCGCACGCCTCCTCCCCGGCCACCGGAACTCGGCGACTATGAAGGCTGGTGTGCTCGTCGGGAGCCGGCGGATATCGGCGCGGCGCGCGAGGCCCTCTCGTCACTGACGGCGCGGCCTCGGGTGTCGCTCATCACTCCCGTATCCGACACGCCCGAGTCCGTCTTCCGCGAGTGCGCGGACTCCGTGCGGGCGCAGGTGTATCCCGACTGGGAATGGGTGCTGGTGGATGACGCCAGCACGGCCCCTCATGTCGCGGCGATGTTGCGCGAGGCGGCGGCCCAGGACGCGCGCATCCAGGTCGTCTCGCTGGAGCGCGACGGGGGCCCGGCCCGGGCGACGAACGCGGGACTGGCCGTGGCGACGGGCGAGTGGGTGGGCTTCCTGGACCCCGACGCCATGTTGGCGCCGCACGCGTTGGCGGAGGTGGTGTTGGCCACCTCGGCGGAGCCCTCGCTCGGCGTCGTCTACAGCGACGAGGACGGACTGGACACGGAAGGGCGGCGCACTTCTCCCTTCTTCAAGCCGGACTGGTCTCCCGACCTGCTGCGCTCGGTGAACTACGTCCGCCACTTCCTCGTCGCGCGCAAGAGTCTGCTGGAGGCGGTGGGGGGCGTGCGCGAGGGGTTCGACGACTCGTGGGACTTCGACCTGATGCTGCGGTTGAGCGAGGCCACGAGCGGTATCGGCCACGTGGCGAAGGTGCTCTACCACGGTCGCTCCCGGCCGCTGTCCTCCTCCGGCGAAGCGGTGGGGCTGGCCCAGGTGACGGACGCGGGGGAGCGGGCACTGCGGGAGCACCTGGAGCGTCGCTCGGAGTCGGCCGAGGTGACGAGCCCCGCGCCCGCCCAGTACCGGGTGCGCTACCCGGTGAGGGGCACGCCCAAGGTCTCCATCATCGTCCCGTTCAAGGACCGGCCGGACCTGCTGGAGTTGCTGGTGCCGGGGCTGCTCTCGCGCACCACGTATCCCTACTTCGAGGTGCTGCTGGTCTCCAACAACAGCACGAAGCCGGAGACCTTCGCGTTGCTGGAGCGGCTCACGGACCCCCGGCTGGTGAAGCTGACGTGGGACTTCCCCTTCAACTATCCCGCCATCAACAACTGGGCGGCGAAACAGGCCACCGGCGAGCTGCTCCTCTTCCTCAACAACGACATGGAGGTGGTGGACCCCGGCTGGCTGGAGGAGCTGGTGTCGCAGGCCCAGCGGCCGGAGGTGGGCGCGGTGGGGTGCAAGCTGCTCTTCCCCGAGGGGACGGTGCAACACGCGGGGGCGGTGGTGGGCATCACCGGCATGGCGGGGCATCCCTTCTGGCGCCTGCCGGACGGCCCCATCTCCACGCCCTTTGGCCACACCGACTGGACGCGCAACTGGCTGTCCGTCACCAGCGCCTGCGTCATCTTCCGGCGAGACGTCTTCGAGGGACTGGAGGGCTTCGACGAGCGCTTCCAGGTGTGTGGCAGCGACGTGGACATCGGCCTGCGGCTGAACCAGCGCGGGCTCCGGGTGGTGTACACGCCGCACGCGCGGCTCATCCACCACGAGTCCGCCAGTCGTCGCGCGGATGCCGTCCCGGAGTCCGACTACTGGCGCTCCTATGTCTCCTATCGCCCCTGGCTGGGCGAGAAGGGCGACCCCTTCTACAACCCCAACCTCTCGCTGCTCGGCACCGACTGCACGCTGCGCCAGCACGCGGAGACGGGTGAAACGCTGGCCCTGCGCACGCTGACCCATGACGTGCCCAGCGCCCAGGACGCGGCGATGGAGGCGCGGGCCCTCGCGCAGCGCCACCTCGTGGAGCACCTGGGGGAGCTGGACTTCACGCCGGAGCAGGCGGAGGAGTCGCGCGCGACAGCCCCGGCGGCGCTGGCCGCACTGCGCTCACGCGGCAAGGTGCGCACGGCGTCCTGGTTCATCCCCGCCTTCGGCCACGTCTACGCGGGCATCCACACGTTGTTCCGCTTCGCGGAACTGATGCACCGCCGCCACGGTGTGCGCAGCGACTTCATCGTGTACGACAAGCCCGGGGCCAGCCCCGGTGACTTCGAGGCGCGCGCGGCCACCGTGTTCCCGGAGGCGGCGGGCGCCTTCCGCGTCCTCTCCGGCGCGGCGGACCTGGACCAGCTCCCCGCGTGCGATATGGCCATCGCGACCTACTGGACGTCCGTTTACCAGGTGCTGCGTCACCCACGCGCGGGTGTGCGCACGTACTTCGTCCAGGACTACGAGCCCATGTTCTTCGCGGCGGGCACCCAGTCCGCGCTGGCGGAGCAGACGTACCAGCTGGGCTTCCAGGGCATCTTCAACACCCCGGGCCTGCGCGACACGGTGCGGGCGCTGCACGGCATGGACGGCTTCGCCTTCGAGCCCGCGGTGGATGGCGCGCTCTTTCATGACCGGCGCCCCGCGCGTCGGGGGCCCGTGCGTGTCTTCTTCTACGGACGTCCGGGCAACGAGCGAAACGGCTTCGAGCTGGGGCTCGCGGCGCTGACACGACTCAAGCGCGAGCTGGGCCCGGCGGTTGATATTGTTACAGCTGGAGCTGAGTGGCACCCGGAGTCGTATGGCGTTCGTGGCCTGGTGACAAATCTGGGCGTGCTCCCCGCGGAGCGTACGGCGGCGCTCTACCGAGAGTGTGACGTGGGGCTGTGCTTCATGTTCACCCGGCACCCGTCCTACCTGCCGCTGGAGATGATGGCGTGCGGGATGACGGTGGTGACGAACGACAACCGCGCCAACCACTGGCTGCTGGAGGACGGGAGCAACTGCCTGCTGGCCGCTCCGACGCCGGGCTCGGTGCTGGCGCGCCTGCGGACGGCGGTGATGGACGGGGACCTGCGCGTCCGGCTCGGGAGTCGCGCCGCCGAGCGCGTGCGGCGCACGACGTGGGAGCAGCAGGTGGACCAGATGATGGAGCATCTGCTGGGGCTGGAAGTCGGCCCGGCCCGCTCGGCCGCCGAGTGAAAGAGGTCACTCTGGGCCCGCCTGGCTGGTGAGAGGCCGGGCGGATAGCCGAGAATGAAGAAAACTCCAATGCGTCCGGGGTCCTCCCCGGTCGCTTTTACCCTTCACTTTCAGCGCGTCTCTTGCCTGACTGCCGCCAGGCATGGGAATGGTTGCGCTGCTGCGGGAACTCCGCTGGCAACCCTCCTTCGGTTCATGCAGGCGGCGTAACTCCACATCGGCACATGTACAAAGACATCAAGAGCGAGGGCCCGAATGGGGACGTGGCCCAGATGCGCGACAGTCTCCATTTCTGGAAGACGACCAACGGCCACTCCTATCGGGAACTGGTGAGGGTCCGCGAAGGGCAGGGGCACCTCGCGTACGGTCAGCAGGAACGTCTGCTGACCGCGCTCATCCGCTCCGAACAGCGCCGGTTGGACCGCGCACTGTCCGTGTTGGAGTTTGGCTGTGGCTTCGGCCGGCACGCGACCTCCCTCTCCCAGCTCTCCCAGGTGCGCTACCACGGGTACGACATCTCGGAGTCCATGACGGAGCCGCTGCGTCTGGAGCCGCCCGCCTCGCTGCGCCCCGTCGAGGAGCGCATCTTCTGCGGGGACGACCCGCTCATCGCGGTGGGGGGACGGCGGTTCGACCTCGTCTTCTCCGTCTCCACGCTCGTGCACAACCCGAGCGAGCGCATCCCCGCGCTGCTGGAGACCATGGGGCAGATGGTGCTGCCCGGCGGCATGCTGGTGCTGGTGGAGAACCCGCTGATGCCCACCAGCGTGTGGGACCCCTCGTGTCATCCGGGCTCCTGGCACCACGCCTTCGCGGACCTGCTCCCGGAAGGGTGGGATTTGCACCACGGGCCGGGTCTCGTGGACCACCAGGACGTCTATGTCCTCAAGCGCCAGCCGGGCCATGGCCGGCGCTACTTCCAGCTCGTGGGCCCCGAGGCCCCGCGCGATGAGTCCCAGCCGCTGACGTTGGAAGCGCTGCACGCGCGCGCCATGCCCCGGTTGCTGGAGTGGGCGGGCAGGGCCAGCAAGTCCCTGTCGACGCCCGCCGCGAACAGCGAGGCGCGGGTGGCGGAGCTGACCGAGCGCCTGGCGGTGGAGTCCGAGCGCTTCGAGCGCCGCCAGCGGCTTCAGGCGCTGTCGGATGACCTGGCCCGCCTGCGAGCCTCACGAGCGCCGTTTCCGGACGCACCGGCCCCGCATGTGCCGGCGACCTCGTCGGTCCCTGGCTTCATCCTCAACGCCGCGCTGGACACCCGCTGGTCCGCCGACCTGCCCCAGTTCAGGAAGTTGATGCATGTCTTTCATCAGGACTGGCACGGCATCCGCGCCGCCGCCGGATACCTGCCGGGCCAGAAGCTGGCCATCGCGTCCGACCGTGTGTTGGACGAGCGCGAGTTGCGTGCCGCCATCGAACTTGTCGAGCGCAGCGGGTGCAGCCAGATCATCCTCCACGGCTACTCCTCCAACGCCCGCGACCTCGTGGTGCTGCTGCGCCGGGCGCTGGGCTCGTCGGTGCGAATCCTCGCGCTGTGGCATGGCTCGTCGGCGCAGTTCCACTACTCGTTCGAACTCGACTGCTTCGCGCAGCTCATCGACCTGCGGCGCCGGGGCGTCATCAACGCGCTGGCGACCGTCAAGCCGGGTATGCACCTGCTGGCCCCGGAGGTCTTCCCGAAGACGGTGCTCAACCTTCCGCCCACGTTGCCGGAGGCCGAACGCAGCCCAGCGACTCGTCGCCTCACGCGCGCCGCGCTCATCCCGACGCCCAACGACTGGCGGAAGAACTTCTTCACCAACCTCTTCGCCTGCCAGTCGTCCTCTCGTATCGACGACATCTACGTCACGGCGAACTACCGGCTGCCGGACGTCATGAAGAGCACGCGGCGCATCCATCACGTCGCGCGCCCCAGCCGCACCGAGCTGTTCGAGCTGGTTCGCCGCTGTGACATCGTCCTCAATGCCTCCCTGTCGGAGTGCCAGCCCATGACGGGACTGGAGGCGCTCGCGTTGCGCGTTCCGTGTGTGTATGGGGCGCTCAGCCTGGGCGCGCTGGATGCTCACCCCTACCAGCGGCTCGCGCAGATTTCCGGCGTGGACTCCGTGGAGGTCGTGGCCGCGGCCATCGAGCGGATGCTGGCCCTGCGCGAGCGCTCGCCCGAGGAACTCACGCAGATGATGGTGGACTACGAGCGGGCCCTCACGGTCGAAGCGGTCAAGGTCCTGGAGGAGTTCGTTCAGTCATGAGTCTGCGTCGCGTTTGCCTCGTCACGGACGAGATGTATCCGTTCACCGCGGGCGGCATCGGCCGTGTCCTTCACAACCTCGTCGAGGACTCGCTTCGTCGTGAACTGGACTTGGAGCTCCACCTGCTGTTCCCGGCGCGCACGACGGTGAATCCGCGCGAGGTGGAGCGCCACTTCCTGGGCAAGGTGAAGGCGCACGTCGCTCCGGCCCGCAGCGAGTGGGACACGAGCTTCGACGAGGGGGGTGTCTATCCTCCGCCCGGGGCGTTCACCGACACGGTTTGCCACGCCCAGTCGATGGAGCTGCTGCTCGAGCTGCGCAGGCTGGAGGAGGAAGGAACTCGCTTCGACGTCATCGAGTTCCCGGACTACCGAGGCTGGGCCTTCTGTGCCATCCAGGAGAAGCTGCTCGGCTGTGGCCTGGAGGGCGCGCAGGTGGTGGTGCGGCTGCACTCGACGGGCGGGATGCTGGCGCCTTTCGAACGCCAGTTGCTGGGCTGGGAGCACATGGGTCAGTTCGAGCTGGAGCGCAAGGCGCTGCTCGACGCGGACCTTGTCATCGCCCACATCCCTGGCGTCGCCGAGCTCAACTGCTCGTTCTACGGCTTCCCTGACTCGTGGCTGGACAAGGTCGTGCGGGAGTTTCCGCCCGTGGCTCCAAAGGCGGACCCGGTGCCGCCGCGAGGAGAGGGCGAGCCGGACCTGCTCTTCGTCACCAAGATTCAGAACATCAAGCGCACCGATGTGTTCGTCCGGGGCGCGGCCGGGTTCATGCGTCGCTTCCCGGAGTACCGGGGGAAGGCCGTCCTGGCCTGTCATACGGCCAACTCGGCGTATCTCGCCTATGTCCAGGCGCTGATTCCGGAGGACCTGCGCTCCCGCTTCCTGTTCACCGGGCCGAGCAAGGACCGCGACGCCCTGATGCGGCACGGCATCGTCGTCATTTCTTCGGACTACGAGTCGCTCAACCTCACCGCTTACGAGGCCTCCAGCGCGGGCGCCACGCTGGTGCTCAATGGTGCGTGTGTCGCATTCGCGCCAGGAAGCCCCTTCATCGATGGGGTGAATTGCTACACGTACGGCGGCTCGGTGGATGGGCTCGTGGAGGCCCTGGAGCGGGCGTGGCGTGCCCCGGCCCTGCTGCCGGTGGAGTGGACGGCGGTACCTCCGTACTGGGAGACCCCCAGGGCGGAGCCCGCCCTGTCCCGGCCGGACCCGGACGCCGACCTTCCTCGTGTCAGCGTGCTCATCACCAACCACAACCTGGGTCGCTTCCTCCCGGAGACGTTGGCGAGCATCGCGGACAGCAACTACCCGGAGATTGAAGTCATCATCGTGGATGACGCCTCGACGGGCGCGTTCGACCACGAAGTGCTTGGCCGCATCGAGGAGGCCACCCAGTCTGGCTCCAGCGGCGTGAAGCTCATCCGCAATCCCGTCAACAGGGGCCTGCCGGCCTCGCGCAACATCGGCCTGCGCGCGGCGACGGGGGACTACATCCTCCCGCTGGACGCGGACGACTGCATCAGCCCCACCTTCATCCGCCTGGCGGTGGAGGCGCTGGAGCGCCACCGGGAGTTCGACGTGGTGGTGCCGTCCACGGGCTACTTCGACTCCGACGAGGGGCGGGCGCAGCGGCGCTTCATCGACTACGCCCTCTTCATTGGCGACTGTCCATCGCTGGGCATGGTGGCCAATCGGCTGTCCTGTGCCACGTCGCTCATGCGCCGCTCGCTGTTCGAGACCCTTCGCTACAACGAGGAGATGACGAGCTACGAGGACTGGGACCTCTACCTGCGCCTGGCGCATGCGGGGCACCGCTTCCTCGTCACCAATGCGCTCCACTTCCACTACCGGCGGCGCAAGGGGTCGATGATCTCCGGCGTCAATCCGCGCCGGCATCAGGAGCTGCTCTTCCAGCTCCACCAGAACCTCTCTCGCCCGCTTCCCGCTGGAGTCCAGCTGGCGGCCTTCCTGCTCCTGGCCACGCCTCCCAACGGGGCCCGTACGGCGCCCGCGGAGCCCACGTCCGTGGCGGCGGGTGGGGAGGTTCCGCTGCGCTATGGCGTGGTGGACACCCTCAACTCCACGCTGAAGCGCCTTCCGATGATGCACCGGCTCCTCAAGCTCGCGGCCAGTGGGCTGACGCCGGAAGGCGCGGAGGCACGCCCCACGCGCTACGCACTGGTGGACCTGCTCAACCGGACGCTCAAGGCGATGCCGGTGGTCCACCCGACGATGAAGCAGGTGATGAAGACCACCAGCAAGCTGGGCATGGGGCGGCGCTGAGCCACCGCGCGTTGCTCGCGTGAAGGAAGACGTCCAGTCGGGCACCACGGCGGTGCCACGGGCTCAGCGGTCGGGTCGTGACTTGCCGCTGAGTCGGTCCGCGAGCTGGTGACGCAGGGGCCGTGAGTCGCCCTCCGCGCCCACCACCCATGAGACGGCACCGCGCAGCGTGTGGTGGACGAAGTCCATGCGCTTGAGCGTGCCGTTGAGCCGGTCGACGACCCGGGTGAGCAAGGGCCGGGGAATGGCCGCCGCGGCCTGGGCGAGGAGCCGGGCCTCTTGCTTGCGAGCCTCGCCTCGGAGGATGCGAAGCGCGCGCTCGGGATGAAGCGCGAGTCCTGGATGCTTCTGGTTCAGGTGGGCCAGCAGCCCGTCTCGCTCGGAGACGAGCGAGGTCCGCGTCATCGAGTCCATCCGCACGCGGTAGGAGAACAGGCTCTCGGGGATGACGGAGCCTTCGAGCCCGCGCTCCGCGAGCGAGCAGAAGACGTCCCAGTCCTCGAACCCGGTGAACCACTCGTCGTAGCCGCCGACTTCCTCGACGCGTCGGCGCTCCATCAGCGCGGTACACGTGGAGGCCACGTTGGCCACCCAGAGCGCGTCGCGCTCCATGCCCCACGGCACCCAGCCGCCCGTCACGCGGGTGGCGTCGTCGACGAAGTAGTTCACCAGGGACGTGGCGTAGCCCAGCCCTGGCGTGCCCTCCATCACCGCGACGGTCTTCTCCAGGAACGTCGGGGCGATGAGGTCGTCTGGGTCCAGCGGGAGGATGTAGTGCCCTCGGGCATGCTTCAGCCCGGTGTTGCGTGCCGCGCTCAGCCCGCCGTTGCGCTGGCGGACGATGCGCAGGTCCGGGGCCTGGACCCGCTCGAGCAGTTCGATGCTCTCCGCTTCGGTGGAGCCGTCGTCCACGAGGACAATCTCGTAGTCGGTGAAGGTCTGCGCGCGAATGGAGCGCAGGGTCTCCGGCAGGTAGTGCCCCATGTTGAAGTAGGGCACCAGCACCGACACGAGCGGGGTGTCCGACCTCGGCGTGCGACGCTTGGGGAGCACGCAGTGGCGCACGTCCGCCACGGACTCCACGGCGGCTTCCACCTGCTTCACGATGCTCGCGGGGGCGCAGTAATTGGCGACACGGGCAGGGGCCTCGCGGCGCACCGTCTCGCGCAGGGCGGGGAGGGTCAGCGCCTTCTCCAGCGTGGCCGCCAGGTGGGCCACATCCCCCGTGCGGAAGAGCAGTCCACTGCGCTCGTCCTCGATGAGCTCCGCCATGCCTCCCGCGTTGCTGCCTACGACGAGCGCGCCGGCGGACATGGCCTCCAGGCAGCGGTGGGGGAAGTTCTCCCACAGCGAGGGGAAGCAACACACGGAGGCGTCAGCGAGGGCGACGGCAAGCCCGGGAGTGGAGCGCGCGAGTTCGAACTGGATGCGCTCGTGCCACGCGGGAGCAATCCGGCGCTCCAGCGAGGCGCGCATGGAACGCCCGGCCGGCCCCGTCGGAGTGTCCTCTCCGATGAGGAGGAGCGTCGCGTTGACGCCTCGCTCGAAGAGCGCCTGCATCGCGTCGACGAGGAGATGGACGCCCTTCCGGTGCTCCAGCGGGCCGAAGTACAGAACCTGTGGTCGGCCTTTCTCCGCGTGTGCGGAGCGCGTCGAGGCGTCGTGAGGGAAGGGATGGGGAACGACGACGCCTCGGGTCTCCAGCTTCAGCCGCGAACGCACCTTGTCAAGCAGGGCGTGCGTGGGAGACAGGACCAGGTCCGCCTCGCGGACGGAGGTGTCCTCCATGTACTCCCACCGGGCCAGGTCCAGATCCAACGGGGAGATGCCGTTGAGAGCCCGAAGCTCGCGGGTGGGCGTGTGCAGGCGCACGGCGAGCACGGCGGAGGCGAAGTGTCCCAGCGTGCGCCGGGCCCTCAGCGCGAAGTAGCCCTCGAAGTCACGCTCGGGGAACTCGATGAAGTCGAAGGCGTGGCGTGCATGCAGCTCGCGCAGGGATGAATAGACATCCATGGCGTGGCGCATCGGAGCGAAGGGGAAGGCGCCCGCGAAGGCCGAGTCCATCTCCGAGCGAACGGCGTGCACGTGGACGCCGGGCAACAGCGTGTCGGCGCGTTCGAGGCCCGCATGAGGCGCGGTGAGGACGTGCACCTCATGGCCCGCCTCGACGAACGCGCGGCTCATCAGCGACGCATACGTGCCGATATCGCCCCCGAGAAAGGGAGAGAGTTCTCTAGAGACCAGGCAGATGCGCACGAAGACCTCGAGGGGAAAGGCTAGCGCCGACCAGAGCGGCGACGAGAGGGGCCACCCGACGGACGAGGGGGGCGCTCGGGAGACTCGTTGTTGGCGCCTTGTCGTCGCGCGGCCCGTGACGATGAGTCTGTGCTGTCCGTCTCCCGTGAGGCGCGAGGAGGGGATGCGGCCTCGCCATACGTCGTCGGCGAGGACGACCTGGTCTCTGCGCTCACCGTCTCCCGCGAGGCGTGCGGAGGAGATGCGGCCTCGCCGTCCGTCGTCGGTGCGGACGACTGCTGCTCCGTGCGCTCCGTGGTCGACGGCTCGGAAGTCACCCCGCCAGCGGCCTCATGAGAGGCGCGGCTCCGTGCCGCATCCTCGATGCGCGCGAGTCGCCGCTCCACGTCTTGCCGCCAGGTGGCCTGCGTGCGCGCGTGCTCGCGCTGGACGTCATGGATGGTCGCGAGCGCATCGAGGATGGACTCGTTGAACTCCACCTGCTTGCGGAGCGCCTCGTTGATGAATGGCTGGAAGACGAGCCGGAAGGCTTTCTTCGCGAGCACGAGCGCCGGGCCCGACAAGCCACCCCGATGTGACGTCACCGGACCGGCATAGCGGCTGTCCATCTTCCCGCGCGCCTCCTGGAGCAGCGCGGGCCAGGGCGTGGGAGTGGCGGGACGCGCGGATGCCTCCAGCGTCTGGCGCAGTGACGCGCGCGCTTCGGCGGAGGGCTCCGGCAGCTTCTGGGTCTCCTTCGCCACGGCTTCGGGCGAGGGGATACGGGTCAACAGGTCCTCAGCGCGCACGCGCATCACCTCGAACGGAGTTGAATCCTTCCAACAGCGTCATGACTGTCTCCTCGGGGCGCGACGGCTCCATCATCACCAGCCGGTCACCCAGGTGGCGGCGCGCGAACTCCACCACCGTCGACGGATGCTCGGCCGTATACGTCCCCAGGGCCCTCGCTCCCACGTGAGGCATGAGCGCCTGGGCCGAGAGAGAATCCACCCCCAGCAAGATGACCGCCTCCGAAGACACGCGCACCGCGGTCTCCAGCGACGACGAGCCGGGCAACGCTCCAGGCCCTCGTCCCACGGGCTGGTCCGGCGTGAAGTACCGCACGGACACGCCCTCCACCTGCTCGGGAGCGACCTCCAGCGAGGCCTCGGCACCACGAGGTCGGAGCGCGAGGACTCTCGCCCCAGGCAGCCTCTCCGCCAGGTGACGCGCCACGCGCGACGCCACGTCGTCGGGTCGCACGGTGTACCCAGGGCACACCAGCTCCACGGTTGTCGACTCGCGAGCCGCCACGGAGGAGGGCGCCTCCGTCACGCTCGACGTCAGCATCGCGTCGAAGGCCTCACGCACCTGCTCGGCCACGCGCGCTTGCGAGAGGACCTGGAGCCGTGCTCGCTGTGCTTCGAGCACCTGCGCTCGCAGCCCGGGGCTCCGGTCCAGCACCGCGAGCAGCTCCGCCACCTCCGCCGGGTCATCCGACAGCGTCGCGAGCCCTGCTCCCCCCAGGGTCTCCGGGACAGCCGCCGCGCCATAGGCGACGACGGGCACGTTCCGGTACATCGCCTCCAGCAAGGGCACTCCGAAGCCCTCGTGCCGGCTCATGGAGAGATACGCCGACGCGGTGGCGAAACACGCGGAGAGCTGCGCCGCGCTCACCCGGCCCAGGAAGAGGACACGCTCCGCGCCGAGCACTTCCTTGAGCCCGTGCAGGTACGCGCCATAGGCGCCATCCCGATGCAGATACCCAGCGACGACGAGCCGGCTGCGCGGCTGGTACAGCCGCTGGTACGCGGTGAAGACGCGCAGCACGTCATCCACCTTCTTGCTGGGCACCGCCCGCCCGACGAAGAGGACGTTGGCGAAACCGTCGCTCAGCTCCGCGAGCAGCGCGGGGTCCGGCTCCGCGTCGAACGCACTCCAGTCGATGGCGAACGGCAGCGTCGACACCGACGCGTAACCCGCCGCCACCAGCTCCTCGGCGCTGAAGCGCGAGTAGGCGAACGCCCGCTCGATATGGGGGCGCAGCTCGAGCAGCTCGTCCCGGGCCGCGTCACATGCGGCGGCCACCTTGCGCTCGAACCCCTCGAACAGCCGGGCAGGCGTCACGTTGTGGTACACGAGCACCTTGCGACCAGGCGCTCGGACGATGAGCGGCACGAGCCGCGACTGGAAGCTGTGATGCACCAGCAGCACGGAGTCCGGGCGGGCATGCTTCGCGTACTCGCGGACGTGCCGGACCTGGTCCTTGCAGGCGTCATCCCAGTCCTCGGCGTAGATTTCCGAGGCGAAGCCCCAGCTGCGCAAGAGGCCCTGGAGGTAACGCACCTGGTTGCCCACCGCGTCTCCCCACGCGAGTCGTGGCAGGAGCTGATGGACTTCCCGGGGACCCGACGTGGGGGAGCTGCGTCTGGATGCGTTCACGCCCGGCTCCCTTAGCGCCGCGAGGGGGAGCACACAAGCCCGAGGCCCCTGGCGCCTTGACCGTCGACGACCCCTCCGATACGCAGGCACCCTCTCTGAGCACTCGAGGCCCGCGGCACATGAACGTATTGGTGACAGGAGGGTGTGGCTTCATCGGCTCCAACCTCGTGAGGTACCTGCGACGCGAGCGACCCGAGTGGACGGTGGTCAACCTCGACCTGCTCACGTACGCGGGCAACCTGGAGAATCTGTCGGACCTCGAGGGCGACCCCCGCCATGTCTTCGTCCGGGGCGACATCGGCGACCGCGCGCAGATGGAGGAGCTGCTCTCCACGCACGCCATCGACGCCGTGCTGCACCTTGCCGCGGAGAGCCACGTGGACCGCTCCATCCTGGGGCCGGAGGTGTTCATCACCACCAACGTGCTGGGCACCCAGCGGTTGCTGGAGGCCTGCCGCGCGCGGGGCGTGAAGCGCTTCCTCATGGTCTCCACCGACGAGGTCTACGGTTCGCTGGGGCCCACGGGCGCCTTCACCGAGTCCTCGCCGCTCCAGCCCTCCAGCCCGTACTCGGCCAGCAAGACGAGCTCGGACCTGGTGGCGCTCGCGTACCACCACACGTTCGGAATGGACGTCGTCGTGACGCGGTGCTCGAACAACTACGGGCGCTACCAGTTCCCGGAGAAGTTGATTCCGCTCATGGTGGTCAACGCGCTGCATGACAAGCCGCTGCCCGTGTATGGCGACGGCGCGAACGTGCGCGACTGGCTGCACGTGGAGGACCACTGCCAGGCGTTGCTGCGCGCGCTGGAGCAGGGCCGCGCGGGCGAGGTGTACAACATCGGCGGCGGGGCGGAGCGGCGCAACATCGACATCGTGAAGGCCATCCTCGGGCTGGTGGGCAAGCCGGAGTCGCTCATCCAGTACGTGAAGGACCGGCCGGGGCATGACCGGCGCTATGCCATCGACCCGTCGAAGATTCGCGCGGAGCTGGGCTGGACGCCCGCGCACACCTTCGAGCAGGGCCTGGCGGAGACGGTGCGCTGGTACGTGGACCACCCCGCGTGGTGGGAGCGGGTGATGAGCGGCGCGTATCGGCAGTACTTCGAGACGCAGTACCGCGGTCGTCTCCAAGGGAGGGCGTGACATGCGCGTGCTCGTCACGGGCTCCAACGGACTGGTGGGAAGCCGCGCCTGTGTGCTGCTGGAGCAGCGGGGACACACGGTGGTGGGCTTCGGCCGAGGCCCCCGGCGCACGGGCGGCGAGTACGGCTACGTGTCGGTGGACCTGACGCGCGAGGCGGAGGTCGCCGCGGCGATGGAAGCCGCCGCGCCCGAAGTGGTCATCCACTGCGCCTCCATGACGGAAGTGGACGCCTGCGAGAAGGACCCGGAGGCGGCCTACGCGGGCAACGTGAACGGGACGGCGGCGGTGGCTCGCGGGGCACGCAAGGCCGGGGCGCACCTGGTGCACGTGTCCACGGACTACGTCTTCGACGGTGACGCGGGCCCCTACGACGAAGCCTCCATCCCCAACCCGCGCGGCGTCTACGCGGTGACGAAGCACATGGGCGAACAGGCGGCTCGGGTGCTCGCGCCCGGCTGCGCCATTGCCCGGACGGCGGTGGTGTACGGCTGGCCTCCGGTGGAGGGGCGGCTCAACTTCGGCGCGTGGCTGGTGATGACCCTGGAGAAGGGGCAGCCCGCGCGGCTGTTCGAGGACCAGGTCGTCTCGCCCAGTCTGGCGGACAACGTGGCGGCGATGCTGGTGGAGCTGGGCGAGCGCAAGCTCGGTGGCGTGTGGAACACCTGCGGCGGCACCGTCGTGGACCGCGTGGCCTACGGCCGGGCACTGTGCGAGGTGTTCGGGTTCGACGCGAAGCTCATCGTCCCCACGCGCATGGCGGAGCTGAAGCTGCCCAGTCCCCGTCCGCTGAAGGGCGGGCTCAAGACGGACAAGGTCCGTGGCGAGCTGGCGGCGAAACCCCTGGAACTGGCCGAATCGCTGGCGCGCTTCCACGCGACGTGGAAGGCCGCGCGCGGGCACTGACTTCGAGAGGTGGACATGAAGGGCATCATCCTCGCCGGCGGCTCGGGCACGCGGCTGTACCCACTGACCCGGGTGGTCAGCAAGCAGCTGTTGCCGGTGCACGACAAGCCGATGATCTACTACCCGCTCAGCACGCTGATGCTGGCGGGCATCCGCGACGTGCTCATCATCTCCACGCCGCAGGACCTGCCGCGCTTCCGGGAGCTGCTGTCGGACGGCACGCAGTGGGGGATGCGCTTCGAGTACGCGGAGCAGCCCCGCCCGGAGGGCCTGGCGCAGGCCTTCATCATCGGCCGTGACTTCGTGGGCAAGGACCCCGTGTCACTCATCCTGGGCGACAACATCTTCTACGGGCACGGGCTGAGCAGCCTGGTGCGCGGAGCGGCGCGGCGCGCGGCGGGCGCCACCGTGTTCGGCTATTACGTGAAGGACCCGGAGCGCTACGGCGTGGTGGAGCTGGACGCGAGCAACCGCGCGGTGAGCCTGGAAGAGAAGCCGCTCAAGCCGAAGTCGAACTACGCCGTCACCGGGCTGTACTTCTACGACAACCAGGTGCTCGACATCGCCGCCGCGCTCAAGCCGAGCAAGCGGGGCGAGCTGGAGATCACCGACGTGAACGCGGAGTACCTGCGTCGCGGTCAGCTGAACGTGGAGCTGATGGGGCGCGGGTACGCGTGGCTGGACACGGGGACGCACAGCTCGCTGATGGAGGCGTCCAACTTCATCGAGATCATCGAGCGGCGCCAGGGCCTCAAGGTGTCGTGCCCGGAGGAGATTGCGTACCGGATGGGCTACATCGACGCGAAGCAACTGGTGACGCTGGCGGAGCCGATGCTCAAGAACGAGTACGGGCAATATCTGATGTCCGTCGCGGAGAACCGGGGCGCGGTGTCATGAAGGTGACACCGCTGGAGATTCCGGAGCTGTTGTTGGTGGAGCCGAAGGTCTTCGGTGACGACCGGGGCTTCTTCATGGAGCTGTTCCACGAGAAGCGCTACGCGGACGTCGGCATCCCCGGGCCCTTCGTCCAGGACAACTACTCGCGCTCGGCGCGGGGCACGCTGCGTGGGCTGCACTTCCAGGAGCCGCAGGGGCAGGGGAAGCTGGTGCAGGTGTTCGCGGGCAGCGTGTACGACGTCGCCGTCGACGTCCGTCGCGGCTCGCCGACATTCGGCCAGTGGGTGGCGGTGGAGCTGTCCGCGGAGAACCGGCGTCAGCTCTGGATTCCGCCGGGCTTCGCCCACGGCTTCTGCGTGACGAGCGCCACCGCCGACTTCCATTACAAGTGCACCACGCTCTACGCGCCGGAGACGGAGCGCTGCATCGCCTGGAACGACCCGGACCTCGCCATCCCCTGGCCGGTGCCCGAGCCGTTGCTGTCACCCAAGGATTTGCGCGCGCCCCGACTCAAGGACGCGCCGGTGCTGCCCTCGCTGTAGCCCGAGTCGAGGGCAGCTCGGGGGGCTCCCTCAGTAGGCGCCACCCGCGCGCAGGTTGATGCCGAACTCGAGGTACGCCTTGAGACACGTCATCATGTGCATCCAGCCGCCACAGTTGTCGTAGGACGCGTCGACTCCCCGGGCGTCCTCCTTCCAGCCTGACTCGCTGATCTGCACCAACGTGCTCCGCTCATCGATGGGCTTGAAGAGCATCTCCACGCGGGTGTTGTAGCCACCGCCCGCCGCTTCCCACTCGAAGGCGATGCGCTCGTCCCTGGCCACCGTGCGGACGATGACGTCGTTCTCGCCGGGGGCCTCCGCGAACCGCCACTTCACCGTCGTGCCTTCCACCAGGGGCGCACTGGCCGCCTGCACGAAGTACCCGCTCAACTTCTTGGGGTTGACGACACCATCGAAGACCTCGGCCACCGGCTTCTGGATCTTCAACTGCACCTGGAACTTCGGCTCCATGAGGATTCTCCCGTTGGGGTTCCACTTCAATACATGTTATATTTCTATAACATGTCGAGCGAAGCCAGGGACGACCAAATTTTCAAGGCGCTGGCGGACGCGCGGCGGCGGGCGATGTTGGACCTGTTGAAGGCCGCGCCCCGGACCACGGGTGACCTGTGTGAGCACTTCGCGGCGTCCCTGGACCGGTGCACGGTGATGCAGCACCTTGGAGTTCTCGAGCGGGCGGGCCTGGTCATCGCCGTGCGGGAGGGCCGCACGCGGTGGAACTACCTCAACGCCGCGCCCTTCAAGGAGATCCACGACCGGTGGATCTCCCCCTATGCGATGGAGGCAGTGAGCCTGCTGGCGAGGATGAAGCGGGACATGGAAGAGGACTGAGGCCCCGTCGGAGGAACGTGGCGGGGCGTCCGGCCGCTCCCTGGCGCCTACAGGCTCTTCAGGAACTCGACCAACTCCGCGCGCTGCGCCGCATCCGGGACGTAGACGGCGTGGGGCGCCTTGTCTCCGCGTGCCGGGTCCAGCAGCGACGCCAGCCCCACCACGGAGCTGTCATGGAGGAAGCGGTCCTTGCGCCCCAGGTCGAGCAGGAGCGGCATGGCGGAGCCCCGCGGCTCTCCTCGGCGGCTGGCCTCCACCACCACCGTCTTGTCGTCGAAGATGTTGGCCGGGTCGTCCTGGATGGGCGCGAAGGCGATGGGTCGCACGCCCGCTTCCTCCGGACGCTGGGCAATCACCGTCGGGTTGTAGCCCGGGAAGATGCTCTTCATCGGCACGATGAAGGACGGGACGCGCTTGCCCTGGTCCACGTTGTGGCAGTTGGTGCAGCGCGCGGTGAACTGCTCCTTGCCTCGCGCGGCCAGGGTGGCGTCAAAGGTCCCCGGCGCGGGCGCGGCGAGGCTGTCGGTGTACGCATTCAAGTCCCGCAGCGCGTCCTCGTTCACGCGCAGGCCCACGGGCGCCTCTTCCGTTCCCGCCTTGTCGGAGACCTGCGTCGCGGTGATGTACGGGAAGCCCTCGCCCACCACGCCTCCCTTCCCCTTGACCTGGGTGTCCTTGAGGATGGTGAGGTAGTCGTCCGCCAGCTCGCTGCCCGCGGCCACGCCGCCCAGGGCCCGGAGGAACGCGCGGCCATCCGGCGTCACCAGGCTCGTCGGGTCCAGCAGCACGGTGTAGACGAGGTTGTTGAAGTTCTCGAGCCGAGCGATGTCGCCGGGAGTCCCCCACGGCGCCGCCAGGTCCGTCCGGAAGAAGGCCGCGATGTGCTGCTGCGCTCCCGTGCCGTCCGGGGCATCGTCGAACGTGCCCAGCGGATAGAAGGCCGGGTTGCCGACGAGCGCGTCGACCTGCGCCTCCGTGGACGTCTCCGTGAGCCCCTGGTCCGACGGCGCCCGGCCAATGGACTTGTTGCCGTTGGCGGCGAGCTTCACCTGGAGCAGCGGGTAGAGCGCGCGCGTATTGGCGGCGACCGCGAAGATGCCACCGACGTTGAGGTTGTGCGGGGTGGGCCCGTCCACCTGCTTGCCGATGGAGCCACCTCCGAGGTTGTTCGGAGACTTCACCACCGAGCCATCGGTGATGGCATGGCACAGCGCGCAGCTCACGCCGACCTTGTCGCCGCTGGCGACATCGCGCTTGCCGTCGCCATTGGTGTCCTTGACCACGACACCAATCACCGCGTTGGCGTTGATGAGCAGCAGGGTGGTGGCCGGGTCATTGAGCAAGGGGCCGCTGGTGCCTTGGCTGGCCAGCTCATTCGCCACGGCGGTCTTCGTGGCCGCGTCGAGCGCATCCACGTTGACGCTCAGGCCCGCTTGAAGCGCCTGCACGGGGGTGAGCTTCGCGGCCACGATGCCCGTGGGCAGCCGCACCGCGTCCGTCCAGAAGCCCTCGTTGCCGAAGGTCTCGAAGCGGAACACCTGCTCGCCCCGCGTCTTGTCTCCTCCCGTCAGCCGGGGGAGGTCGGGCCCCTGGTCCACCGGGCCGTCCTTCGTCTGGTTCTGGTTGACCGGGTCGCCGTTGTCCTTGTTGCTTTTCGAGCAGGCCACCTGCGATGTGGCCAAGGCCGCGGCGAGGAATACCCAGCCGACATGCCCGTGAGTCTTGTTCATCCCATCCCCCAATGCTGACGCGCTTCAAGGCGCGCTGCTATTGAGGCAAGCCGCGCATGCGAGGCACGTGCATTTCGCGCACGCCCTCGGGCCCGTCGCGCCGGCAACACCCGTGCTGATCTCCGGTGCTCAGTTCGGCCCCGGAGTCGGACCCACCCTTTCGCCGGATGACGCTTCCTCGGCGCGGTCAGGTCTCGACGCCGGTGACGCTCGTGCGGGCGACGTCGCATTCCTCGCAGCCGGCGTCCGGAGGACAGAGGAAGGTGAGCGGCGCCGAGGCAAGGTGGGCCACAGCGAGGTCCACGAGAGAGCGCGCGTCGAACAGCCGTGCGTCGGCGTTTCCGACGTTCCCCTCGCGCTGGAGGCCCCGGGCCCGAAGCCAGTCGTCGGCGAGCCGGAAGTTCCGACAGCAGTGGTCCGTCTCGGCGATCATCACCGTGCGCGCCACGCCATCGACCTCGACGACACAGGGATGGGAGACGGAGTAGGGCACCTTCGCGAGGGACTCCGCCAGATGCAGCGTCGTGTTCTCCCCCTGCGTCACCCCGAGAAGGAGGACCTGTCCGTCCAGGTCGTGAACCCGGCCCACCGGGCTGTCGGGGCCGTGCGGAGGGGAGAGCGGTTGCGGCCGACAGATGACCGCCGCATGCGGGCCCTCGGCGGCGAACGAGCCTCCCGGATGCGTGCTTCGTGAGACTCCGGGCTGTCGCCAGAACAGCTCCGCGGTGATGCCCATGTCCGTCGTCGGCGTGGACGCGGGGTCGAACACCGTCTCGCCATCGGTCATCGTGGGCATGACCAGGGTGCCGTCACGCCCGAGCACCGCGCGCAGGGCGCCAATCAACCCGAGAGGGCCTCCCTCGACGGGCCGCACCGCCTTGAAGGACGTGTGGACCAGGAGCACGCCTCCCTCGCGGACGCCCAGGGACCGGAGCTGCTCCACCATCTCCCGCTGGCTGACCTCGCGCATGGCGCCGGGAGTCTACCGGGCCTCGCGCCACACCGCTTCACGGCCCGGTGACGAGGGAGCGTCCGAGCCCTCCCGCGTTTCCCGTGCGCTCCCGGGGGCCCACGGTTAACGCTGGGACGCCGGGGGTGGTGCCGCCCGGGACGGGACGGGCCCGTCCTCCGTTCCGCGTGCATGCCCTGGGGTCCCTCGATGATTCCCTTCTCCGTTCTCGACCTCTCCCCCATCCGCCAGGGCAGTGACGCCGGTGACGCCCTGCGCTGCACGCTGGACCTGGCTCGCCATGTGGAACGCTGGGGCTATCAGCGCTTCTGGCTGGCCGAGCACCACAACATGACGGGCATCGCCAGCGCGGCCACCGCCGTCGTCATCGGCCATGTCGCGCAGGGCACCTCCACCATCCGCGTGGGCGCGGGCGGCATCATGCTCCCCAACCACTCGCCGCTCGTCATCGCCGAGCAGTTCGGCACGCTGGAGACGCTGTATCCCGGTCGCATCGACCTGGGCCTGGGCCGCGCTCCCGGAACGGACCAGCGCACCGCCTCCGCCCTGCGGCGCAGCCGCGTGGACTCCTCCGACGCGTTTCCCCAGGACGTCGCCGAACTGCAGGCCTACTTCCAGGAGCCGGAGCCCCATCAGGCCGTGCGCGCCGTGCCGGGCATGGGCCTCAAGGTGCCGCTGTGGCTGTTGGGCTCCAGTCTCTTCAGCGCGCAGCTCGCCGCCGCCATGGGCCTGCCCTTCGCGTTCGCCTCGCACTTCGCGCCGCAGCAGATGATGACCGCCCTGCGCCTGTATCGCAGCCAGTTCCGCCCGTCCGAGGTCCTCCAGAAGCCCTACGCCATGCTCGGCATCAACGTCTTCGCCGCCGACACCGAGGCCCAGGCCCAGCGCCTCTTCACGTCGCTGCTGCAAGCCTTCGTCAACCTGCGGCGCGGCCGGCCGGGACTGCTTCCAGCCCCCGTGGAGACGATGGACGGGCGCATCACCGAGTATGAGCTGGCGGAGGTCGAGTCCATGCTCGCGTGCTCCATCGTCGGCGACCCCGAGCAGGTGGGAGAGGGACTGCGCTCCTTCATCGCCGAAACCCAGCCCGACGAACTCATGGTCACCGCGCAGATCTTCGACCACACCGCGCGACTGCGCTCCTACGAACTGCTCTCCCAGGTCCACGCCCGGCTGTCCGACGACGCGAGACCCGCGCCCACCACGGGCGGGTGAGGCGCCCTGGCGTTCGGGGGCGCCTTGAGACAGCGGGCATATGTGACAGCAGATTTCGGACGTGGGAGGGACTTCATCGTAAGTCAGGGCTTATGCATGATGCTGGAGTTCCATCTCTGGCTCAGGAGTCCCCCATGAACGCCCCCCGAATCCTCGCCGCGCTGACCGCCTGCTTCTCCCTGTCCCTCCTGGCTTGCGGAGGAGGCGAGCCGACGGCGGACGCCCCCGAGACGCAGGCCCCCGTGAGCAGCGTGGAGCAGGGCATCGGCTACCCGCCGTCCTGCGCGAGCGGCGACACGCTCATCTACTGGGTGGAGAACGTACAGGCCTGCGTCCTGAAGTGCGGGTCGACGCGTCTCCCCGGTCAGCCGGCGACGCAGTACGCGGCCTGTCAGTCGAACATCTCGGGGACGAGGACGCTCATCAACGTGCGTCACTGCATCCCCGGCTGTAGCCTTGAGTAGTCGTTGCTCCGCGCGCTGACCTGGCGCTCCCCGGTCCGCTCCGATGCGTGGCTCCCTCGCGGGCCACGCCTTTGCGTGAGCGGACTTGGGTGGGACGCCTTCCGCTACTCGGAGACGTCCGGTGGCAACATCTGGCGGCACCGCGCCATGCCACGCTGTGCATCGGCGAGCCGCGGATAGTCCCGTGACACGGCCCCGTAGAGCTTGATGGCCTCCTCGCAGTTGCCCTGTTCCTCGCGCGCGCGGGCCCGTGACAGCCGCTTCGTCACGTCTTCAATCTTGCCTCCCAGCTCCGCGAGCTTCGGCTCGACGGAGTCCAGGCCCATGCTCTTGGCCAGCGCGAACTTCTCCGAGGCCTTGGCCAGCTCCCCGTTCGTGAAGTCGTCGCCGATATCGATGAGTCGATCCAGCGCGCGCTCCTTCTGCCGCTCCAGGGCCGAATCGCCCGCTCCCGCCGCGACACCCTCGGCGGAGGGCGGGGCATGCTC